>NZ_KB235898.1:205773-408308 GCF_000332155.1 Kamptonema formosum PCC 6407
ATGGGGAGCAGGGGAGATGGGGGAGATGGGGGAGATGGGGGAGATTTCCTTCTGCCTTCTGCCTTCTGCCTCCTGCCTCCTTCTTACAGTTGGTTTAGATGGTTCGCACTGGTACTTCGTGCTTAGCTAGATAACTCTTAATTTCAGCGACACTGAGTTCGCCGAAATGCAGCAGGGAAGCCAATAGCGCGGCTTGGGCCGAACCTGTGGTTACAGCTTCGTAAATGTGTTGGCAGTTGCCGGCCCCTCCAGAAGCAATCACCGGAATTTCGACAATTTCAGCGATAGTGCGGGTCAATTCTAAATCGTAACCAGCCTTAGTGCCGTCAGCATCCATACTTGTTACCAAAAGTTCGCCAGCGCCGCGTTGTTCAACTTCCTTAGCCCAGGCGATCGCATCTTTTCCCGTATTTTCACGACCACCCCGCACATAAACATCCCATCCCGGATTGTCGGGATCGACCCGCCGCCGAGCATCGATCGCCACTACAATACACTGATTCCCAAACCGCGAACTAGCGCGATTGATAAAATCGGGGTCGCGTACCGCCGCTGAGTTGATACTGACCTTATCAGCACCGGCTCTTAACAAATTTTTAATTGTTTCTAAGTTTTGGATACCCCCACCTACCGTCAACGGGATAAACACCCTTTCCGCCGTGCGATAGACCACATCAACGATAATATCTCTGTCTTCGTGGGTCGCAGTAATGTCTAGAAACACCAACTCATCAGCACCCGCCTCATTATAGACTTGGGCTAGTTCTACTGGATCGCCAGCATCCTTAAGATCGATAAAGTTGATACCTTTGACCACGCGACCAGCTTTTACGTCCAAACAGGGCAAAATTCTTTTAGCTAACATAACCTACCTGATGATTGGGATTAAAGAGTTTTGAGATTGCTTCGCGATCGCTCTTTTCATTGTTAATTCTGCACTTCCTTGCTGCGATCGCCCAACCCCCAAATCAGATAAACTGTGGATTGGTTGATGAGAGGAGAACATTTAAGTGTCTATAGAAGTAGGTCAGAGAGTCAAGGTGCGCCGTCTTAGAGACCGGGTACCTGCAAATATCATCGGTAAGTTGAAGCAAAATCCAGTTGGCACAGTTGATGGTTTCAGAATGGTTGACGGCAGCGGAGTAGGCGTAGTTGTCAAGTTTGATGACGCTAACTTTGCGACGTGGTTCTTTGAAGATGAGCTAGAACCTATTTAGTATAGGGGCTGGAGTTCTTATAAGATTGCTTATGAGATTGCTTTTGAATCAAGCAATCTCATAGCTCATCACTATTATTTTCCGATCTCCTTCTGTGTTGAGATGGCACTGAGGCTAACTGGCCGCTAACATAGTCAAGAACGCTGAACTGATAAAACTGCAACGGTCAAGTTGTTCTCTAGTAGAGGGAATGACTGCGATCGCTGACAGAGGGTTGGGCTGAATTGTAGGCTATTGGCATCGGGAACAGAAAATGGCTTTGATTTTGACATTTTTGGGCAAAGGCGGTACAGGTAGAACCACGATCGCGATCGCAGCGGCGAAAAAGTTTGCCGCCTCTGGTAAGCGAGTCCTGCTAGCTGGTCAAGAACCGGGGCCAGCTCTAGGGATTATGCTACGTGCTACTGTGAGTGGAGAACCCCAGGAAATAGCCCCTAACCTCAAAGCAGTGCAGTTTCAAAGCACACTGCTGCTAGAGAAGAGGTGGGAGGAACTGAAGACTCTGGAAGCTCAATATCTCCGCACTCCTTTCTTTAAACAGGTTTACGGGCAAGAATTAGGCATATTGCCAGGAATGGACAGCGCTTTAGCACTCGATGCTCTGCGGGAGTACGATGCTTCGGGACAGTACGATGTTATTGTCTACGATGGCAGCGGTGGTCTTGAGGAATTGCGGATGCTGGGAATGGCGGAAATTTTGAGTTGGTACATCCGTCGCTTCCGCCAAGTTTTTGCAGACTCAGATTTAGGTAAATCTCTATCCCCCTTTGTGCAACCCGTAGTTAGCACTGTTCTTAATGTTGATTGGTCGGGCGATAATTTTGCCCAACCAGCACAACAAGTTAATAATATTTTAGATCAGGGTAGAGGGGCGATCGCAGATCCGAATCGAGTGGCAGCTTATTTGGTGACGAATGGGGAGGAAAGTGCGATCGCAACGGCCCGTTATCTCTGGGGTAGTTCTCAACAAGTCGGTCTTACAGTTGGCGGTGTTATCCTTAATCAATCAGCAGTTACAGAGACTATTGCCGCCGAATTTGCCCCTTTGACAGCAGTATCAATCCCTGTAGCGGGTAATAATAACTGGCAGCAATTAATGGATGCTTTACCAGATTTTAGTAAGGCCAGTGAAGCACCAAAACCGATTACCATCAACGTTGCTGACCGTCAAGTTAGTTTATTTTTGCCGGGATTTGACAAAAAACAAATCAAACTTACGCAGTCAGGGCCGGAAGTTACTATTGATGCCGGAGATCAGCGACGAAATATTCTCCTACCTCCCGCATTAACTGGAAAATCCGTAACTGGTGCTAAGTTTCAGAATAGTTACTTGATTATTTCATTTTAAGTTACATCTTGCACCATCCTCAAAAACCTGTAGGGGCGGGTTCGCCAGTAGCTTTACACAGTACAGAAAGACTAAAAAACCCGCCCCCACTCGGCGAGAGAGTCATTTATTTAAGATGTTTTAGGTGAGAACTTTAAGAGGAAGCCGTTATGGTGACAAAACTAGAAATTGATAGACAAAACTTATATGAGACGGACTACTTGAAATGGATTGAAACAACAGTAGAAAAGTTGCGATCGCAGGATTACTCAAACGTTGACTGGGAAAACTTGATTGAAGAAATAGAAAGCATGGGTAGAAGCGAACGCAGGAGTTTAGAAAGTAATCTTATTATCGTTATTATGCACTTACTCAAGTGGCAATTTCAGCCAGAGTTAAGAACCCGTAGCTGGAAAAGTAGCATTTTTGAACATCGCAGGCGCATTCGCAACGCTCTAGAAGATTCCCCCAGTCTCAAACCTTATCTAGAAGATATATTTGCTAAATGCTATTCCAATGCCGTTGAAAGTGCAAGTATTGAAACTGGATTGCCTCTGGAAGTATTACCCAAATTATGCCTTTATACTTCTATTGAGGTGTTAGATTCTAACTTTCTACCAGATGACAATGCTCAATAAATTAACCAGACTTAGGCAAAAACAACTTAAACTTAATTGTGTCATTGCGAGTCTTACGAAGCAATCTAAAACCCTAGTTTTTGGTGGAAAGTGTGTAAATAATATTAACATAAACTCAGGTAAAAATATGGTGACGGAAATAGGAATTAACAAACAAAGTTTATATGAAGCGGATTACTTGAAGTGGATTGAAACAACATTAGAGAAGTTGCGATCGCAAGATTTCTCAAACGTTGACTGGGAAAACTTGATTGAGGAAATAGAAAGCATGGGGCGGAGTGAGCGCAAGAGCTTCAAGAGCAATCTCATTGTGATATTAATTCACTTGTTAAAGTGGCAATTTCAGCCTGAATTAAGAAGTCGTAGCTGGAAGAGTAGCATTTTTGAACATCGCAGGCGCATTCATGAGGATATAGAAGATTCCCCTAGTCTCAAACCCTATCTAGAAGAGGTATTTGCTAAATGTTATTCAAATGCAGTTCAAGGAGCAAGTATTGAAACTGGATTGCCTCTGGAAGTATTTCCCCAATTATGCCCTTATACCTCTATTGAGGTTTTAGATTCTAACTTTCTGCCAGATGAAAATGCTCAATAAATTAACCAGACTTAGGCAAAAACAACTTAAACTTAATTGTGTCATTGCGAGTCTTACAAAGCAATCTAAAGCCCTAGTTTTTGGTAGAAAGTGTGTAAATGATATTAACATAAACTTAGGTAAAAAATATGGTAATGGAACTAGGGATTGACAGACAAAGTTTATATGAATTGGATTACTTGAAGTGGATTGAAACAACAGTAGAAAAGTTGCGATCGCAGGATTTCTCAAACGTTGACTGGGAAAATTTGATTGAGGAAATAGAAAGCATGGGGCGGAGTGAGCGCAAGAGTTTTAAGAGCAATCTTATTGTAGTTATCATGCACTTGCTCAAGTGGCAATTTCAACCAGAGTTAAGAAGTCGTAGCTGGAAAAGCAGCATTGTCGAACATCGCAGGCGAATTCGCGACGATTTAAAGGATTCTCCCAGTCTCAAACCATATTTAGAAGAGGTATTTGCGGAATGTTATTGGGATGCAGTTGAACAGGCAAGTGCTGAGACTGGATTAGCGATAGAAGTATTTCCCCAACTATGTCCTTACACTTCTATTGAGGTGTTAGATTCTAACTTTCTGCCCGATGAAAAAGTTGAGGAAATAAATGAAGAGAATTAAACTAGGAGAGCTATAAATAGATTTTTATGGACAAAATTTTCCATATTTATGATAGAAATATAATTGTAAATCAGAGAAACATAATTGTAAACATTGGGAGTGAACGTTATGGTGACAGAAATAGGAATTGACAGACAGAGCTTATATGAGGCAGACTACTTGAAATGGATTGAAACAACAGTAGAAAAGTTGCGATCGCAGGATTTCTCAAACGTTGATTGGGAAAACCTGATTGAGGAAATAGAAAGCATGGGAAGAAGCGAACGCAAGAGCCTCAAAAGCAATATTATTGTAGTCATTATGCACTTGCTCAAGTGGCAATTTCAGCCAGAGTTGAGAAGCGGTAGCTGGGAAGGTAGCATCGTAGAACATCGGCGGCGCATTCAGGACGATTTGGAAGATTCTCCTAGCCTGAAACCATATTTAGAAGAGATATTTGATAAGTGCTATGCGGCTGCGGTTAAACAGGCAAGTGCTGAAACTAGATTGCCGATAGAAGTATTTCCCCAATTATGTCCTTACACTTCTATTGAGGTGTTAGATTCTAACTTTCTGCCCGATGGAAACGTTCAGGAGATAACCGAACAAAATTAAATTATTTTATAGCAATTGCCAAGACAGTTTACGATAGATATCTGTAACTCTGCCATTCCGGCCCGATCTTTATTAAGAATTAGCAATTAGTAATTATCTGCGTCGCTGTGCGGTTAAAAATTAAGTATATCTATGAATATCAATGGTATCCTATCAGAAATATTATTGCAACGTAGAGCTACAAGATAGCACCGTCAACATAAAACTATGTCTGATTCTCCTCCTTCCCAGTCTACTCCAGAGCCAACACCCATCAGTGCTACCCAAACAGATAGCCGCACCGCCAAAACTCGGCAAATGTTGGGCATGAAAGGGGCTGCACCGGGCGAAACTTCTATCTGGAAAATTCGCTTGCAACTGATGAAGCCGATTACTTGGATTCCTCTAATTTGGGGAGTTGTGTGTGGGGCGGCTTCTTCTGGTAACTACACTTGGACGCTGGAAAATGTGTTAGTAGCAGCGGCTTGTATGTTGCTCTCAGGCCCATTGATGACAGGATATACCCAAACCCTTAACGATTTCTACGATCGCGAAATCGATGCCATTAACGAACCCTACCGTCCTATTCCCTCCGGTGCGATCTCGATTCCGCAAGTCGTCACTCAAATTTTTGTATTGCTGCTAGGTGGGATCGGCATTTCCATCGCCCTTGATTTGTGGGCCGGTCATAAGTTTCCGATCGTGGTTCTTTTAACTCTCGGCGGCGCTTTTATCGCTTATATTTACTCGGCACCACCGCTGAAACTTAAGCAGAATGGGTGGTTGGGGAATTATGCCTTGGGTTCTAGCTACATTGCTTTACCTTGGTGGGCGGGACAAGCTTTGTTTGGCAAACTGGATGCAACGATTATGATTTTGACCCTGTTTTACAGTATGGCAGGGTTGGGAATTGCGATTGTTAATGATTTTAAGAGTGTAGAAGGCGATCGCCAATTGGGGTTACAATCCTTGCCTGTGATGTTTGGTGTGGATAAGGCGGCTTGGATTTGCGTGTGCGCGATCGACATCTTTCAATTGGGAATTGCGGCATACTTGATTAGCATCCACCAGAATCTCTATGCTGTCCTCCTCGTGTTGTTGGTGATTCCCCAAATCACTTTCCAAGATATGTATTTTCTACGCAATCCTCTGGAAAATGATGTTAAATATCAAGCAAGTGCCCAGCCTTTCCTAGTATTAGGTATGCTTGTGGCTGCCTTAGCACTAGGCCACGCAGGGGTCTAGGGGGGAAGAAGGGGCTAGAAGAAGGGGCTAGGGACTAGGATGCTCAGGATTAGGGAAGAGTTTTGAGTTACAAGTCACGTTTATAACTCGCTCATAATTCCCTTTCCTTCTCTCCTAAATAATTAATTCTTTTTCCCTGTTCCCTCTTCCCCTAGTCCCTAACCCCTAGTCCCTAACCCCTAGTCCCTAACCCCTTCTTCCTTCTTCGTTCTAAAATTAACAGGTGGTTTAAAAGTCTAACGTGGCAGAATCTTTATCAAATATGCAAGATCCGGCAAGCCAAGGCAGCAATGCTGTAGGGGCGAGTTTTGATGAAAATTGGTCGCCTGCTACCGATGGCGACGGACTCAACCAAGCTATAACGGAAGGGGCAGTGCCTACACCGCCGACGGGTCAAGAATTACAGCAAGGTGTGCCAGTTAATGCTGAACCGCTGACAGCCGAAGGTGCTGCACTTGAGACAGAGAATCAGCCATCTGACGCAAATAAGGTTGATATAGTTAAGCGAGATTGGTCGGGCTTGAGGAAGATTCGGGCTTGGTTTGATGCCAAATTTCCTCCTCTGACGAGTAGTGGCAAGAAAAATCTTTACCGCCGCCCTATATTTTGGGTAGGAGTAGGTGTAGTTACTGTTGGCGGTAGTGCTCTGGGCTATGTCTGGTGGAGTCTACGTACTTTAGAGCAAGCTTTGCCGAATATTGCTGATATGTCGGCTTTTACTCGCGATGGGACTTTGAGTATTAAGGCGGCTGATGGAACGATTTTGCTGCAAAGTGGGCCTGCAACTAGGGAAAAGCTGCAACTGAGGGAGATTCCCGAACAGTTAATTAAGGCTTTTATTGCGATTGAAGATCGGCGTTTTTATGAACATGGGGGGGTTGATTATCAAGGGATTTTTCGGGCGATCGCTTCTAATATCATGGCGAGGGATTTAGTACAGGGTGGAAGTACGATTACGCAGCAGTTAGCGCGGATTGTTTTCCTCAACCAAGAACGTAGTTTGTTGCGGAAGGTGCGCGAGGCGCTTTTGGCTCAGAAAATTGAGCGGGAATTGAATAAAGATCAAGTTTTAGAGCGCTATTTGAATCTGGTTTATTTGGGTTCTGGTGCTTATGGGGTGGCGGATGCAGCCTGGGTTTATTTCAGTAAGCCGGTGAATGAATTGACTTTGGCAGAGATGGCGACTTTGGCGGGTTTACCTCCTGCGCCAAGTGAATATTCGCCTCTGGTGAATCCAGATGCTGCTAAGGAACGCCGCAATATTGTGTTGCAGCAAATGCTGGCAGCTAAGGTGATTACAGTGGCGCAAGAACGGGATGCGATCGCACAACCTCTGGCGGTGAAACCAAGTGCTCCAAAACGGCTGCAAGTGCAAGCTCCCTATTTTGCCAGATATATTATGAAAGAATTGCCACGCTATGTTTCTAAAGATGCTTTGGAAGCGGGAGGTTTGACTGTAGAAACGAGTATAAATTTGGAGTGGCAGAAAATAGCAGAGCAGGTGATGAAAGATGCTGTAGAACTTGACGGTAAAGCTCAGGGATTTGAGGAAGCGGCGCTGGTTTCAATTGAATCTCGCACTGGGGAAGTGAAGGCGATGGTGGGGGGTGCGAATTTTCAAAAAAGTGAGTTTAACCGTGCTACGCAAGCTTTACGGCAGCCCGGATCTACTTTTAAGGGGTTGGTTTATACGGCTGCGATCGCGGCTGGTTTTTCGCCTTATGACAGCTATGAAGATGGCCCGGTGATTTTTGATGGGTATCAACCAAATAATTATGGTAAAAGGTTTAGCGGTTGGCGATCGATGGCTGACGCGCTAGCAAGTTCTGTGAATGTGGTAGCGGTGAAAGTGTTAGTTGATGTTGGGTTCGATCCGACGATTAAGTTAGCTCATGATATGGGGATTAAGTCGAAACTCAATCCCACTTATTCGCTGGCTTTAGGCGCTTCGGAGGTGAATTTGCTGGAGTTAACTAATGCTTACGGCACTCTAGCAGCGCAAGGGAATTATATCGAGGCTCACGGGATTCGCCGGGTGATTAATCAGCGAGGAGATGTAATTTACAATGCTGATTTTAAACCTAAGCGAGTTGTCGATAAAAATAGTGCTGCAATTATTGCTTGGATGTTGCAGGGAGTGGTGCAAAGCGGTACGGGAGGGCCTGCGGCTTTGTCGGATCGGAATGTTGCTGGCAAAACTGGTACTTCTGAACAGGCTCGCGATCTGTGGTTTATTGGTTTTATCCCCCAGGTAGTGACGGGTATTTGGCTGGGAAATGATGATAATTATCCGACTTATGGGGCTAGTAGTACAGCCGCTTATAATTGGCGGGAATTTATGTCTCAGGTGGTGAAGGGAATGCCTATTGAGGAGTTTCCGAAGTTGCCGGAATTGGAGGGGAGAAAGGGGAGTATTAAGGCGAAGCCCGTGCAGCCTGGGAATGTGGTTTATGGGATGATTAAGAATGATGACGATTCTATTTCTCCTTATAATCCTGGGGGTAGTTCCCACGATTCTGCTACTTATCAAGATCCAGGTAGTTATCAAGAACCAGAGAGTTATCAAGAGCCAGCTTATCAAGAACCTGTTGAGAATTATAATTAACTGATGATCGTAGCCCCCATTGGTGTCAACTTAAGGTCAAACCCTGAATCCGACAGGGGTTAAAACCCCTGGCGGGCTTTCTGCTTAAGTTGACACCTATGCGTAGCCCCTAAACCCTAGTCCCTAGCTATATAAGGCGATGATGATTTTTTTAGGGTGGCTATAAAGAAACCATCCATTTGTTGTCTTTGCGGCCAGACTTTGAGCCATCCCTCGGCTGTGGGTTCTATGGGTAAATCGAGTATTATTGGTTCTGTTTGCCAGTCAGGATTGTTGGTTAAAAATGATTCAATAATGTTTTCGTTTTCTAAGGGGTGAATTGTGCAGGTTGCATAAACTAATTTGCCTCCGGGCTTGACAAAAGTAGCGACATTTGCTAATAATTGTGATTGCAGTATTGAGAGTTCTTCGATATTTTTTTCTGTGTGATGCCAGCGGGCATCAGCGCGGCGGTGGAGGGTTCCCAATCCTGAACAAGGGGCATCTAGTAAGACGCGATCGGCACTGTTAATCAAGTTAGGAAAGTTGCGGCTATCTCCTGTGTGAATTTCAATAGAGTTAAGCTGCAGTCTTTCGGCATTTTGTTTTAGTTTTTTGAGTCGGCTTTCGGTTTTGTCGCAGGCTATGATTGTGCCTTTATCCTGCATTAATTCGGCGATGTGGGTGGTTTTTCCACCGGGTGCGGCGCAGGCATCAATGATAGTTTCCCCTGGTTGGGGGTCGAGTAAATGGGTGACTAATTGAGCGCTGCTGTCTTGAATTGTCCACCAACCTTCGTTATATCCTGGTAGGTTGTAAATTGCGCCGATGCTGCCATTTAATCTTAAAGCTTGGGGTAAATAGGGGATGCGATTAACTGCTATATTATGAGATTTTAAGGCATTTTCTACTTCGTCAATGGTGGTACGAAGGGGATTAATTCGGAGGTCAATTGTGGGGGATTGATTGAACCATTGACAGAGCTTTTCTGTTTCGGTTTCGCCGATTTGTTCTAGCCAGAATTGTATTAGCCAGTCGGGGAAACTGTGGATAATTCCTAAGCGTTCGATGGGATTTTCGGGTAGTTTTAGGATTGAATTAACCCCCCCCTGCCCCCCCTTGGTAAGGGGGGGGGTTGTTTTATTTTGGGGGGTAGTATTAGTTTTATCCTCACTCTTAGCATCTCCTTCATAAGAAATACTCTTAGCATTTCCTTCATAAGCAATACTCTTAGCCCCCCCTTCATAAGCAATACTCTTAGCATCTCCTTCGTAAGCAATACTCTTAGCCCCCCCTTCATAAGGGGGGGTTGGGGGGGTAATTCTGGTATATTGTCGCAAGAGGCCATTAACAAAGCTACTAAGGCCTGAAAATCCGTTTTCTTTTGTTAGTTGAACGGTGGTATTAACGGCGGCGGATGGGGGGATGTGGGTGAGATATTGGAGTTGATATAAACCGATGTGTAAAATTGTGCGAAGGTCTGGAGGTTGTTGGGAGGCAGGTTTTTTGGCGAGTTGGTCGATAAGAAAATCGAGCGATCGCATTCTTCTGACGCTACCATAGACTATTTCTGTGAGGAGTCTGCGATCGAGTTCGCTGAGTTCGGAGTTGCGGAGGGTGCGATCGAGGGCCACGTCTGCGAATGCGCCGCGTCGGTGGACTTCGCGGAGGGCGATAAATGCTAGTTGGCGAGGATTTTTCATTTAGTTATTAAATTATAGGAATATTAATTATAGTTGAAAATATTAATTTGGCTCGTTATTTTCCCAGTCTTCTCCATCAAGTACAGAAAATTCGGTTAGTTCAGGATCGGTCAAAAAATATTCGGCTGTAGCAGCTATAAATGGTGCTAGTAGTTGATGGCGTTCTGTCACAGGTAGTCTAGCAATTTCTTGGAGAGATAACGTAATTAAGCCCATTTCAAAAAATAGTTGAGTTGATTAGTTTCACTTTCAAATCTGTCTTCAATCATATTGTACCACAAATCCCCGTTTCATTGAGGCGAAAAGTGACTACTTTTCCCGTTATCTCTTGATTTCGCAATTTTTGGAATATCGCCATATAGTCTGGTTCAATAAAATAATTGCCACTGTTTGGTTCAATGGTAATGTACCAATTGTAATGCTCTGCGATTAGTTCGGGGCGGACTCGTTCAAAAATAGCATGAGCAAGTTGATATCGTTGTTCGCTTTCTGCTTTTTGCTTTGCTTTTTCTTCGGTAGAAATTGGTGTTTTTTTGTATTTTTCTGGGAGGTGGCGAGGTTTCCAGGTAGGGGATGCTATTGTCATGTTTTTTTCCTATTTTTTAATTTGGTTAGTTAGTTAGGATAGTGATATTGTAGCATTAGTGGCGGGTATGGGAAAGGTAGAACAGTTATTTTCCAATAGTTCTTCTATTGTCTCAAGATGTCCTAATATGTGAGGAATAGAGCCATATTGAAAAGAATCAACTGTTTCTGTAAGCTGCTCTAAAGCTGCTTCTTTTTTTGCAGCACTAATAAGCTCATTGGCAAAGTTTTCAATGTCTAAATTGATTTCTTCGAGATTAAAAAGCAGTCTTTCTAACTTGCTTTTACCGAGTTGAGGTTCCAGCTTCTCTCGATGCTGCTTAAGAGCGTTAATTGCTGCTCTCAGTGATGTGATTTGGGAAACCATAATTGTTACCTATTGTTTTATTTATTGCTCTAAATTCAATATGGATTGTAGCAATTTTCGTTCTTCGATGGGAAGTTCGAGTAAGGCCCGTCGATCGCCTTTGGTTTCCCGGTAGCGGACGGCGGCTTTTAGTAGGCGTAAGGGTATTTGAAATTCGGGGAATTTGCTTGTCTGTTCTTGCCAGACTTCTAGCCAGATTCGCGCTGCTTTGTCGCTAATCATTTCTGACATTATTTCCGGGATGTTGTTAACAAGTCCTTGTCCTAAAGCAGGGAGAACATTGTGTTTTTTGTAAAGGTTGACTAGGGTTGTGAGGCGCGATCGCCAAACTTCTCGATCTTGTTTACTGTTAAACAATTTGGAAATTATCAGTTTTGCCTCGTCTGTATTTGCTTCTTCCCCTGGCTTCAAATTTTCAATGGAGTTATTTAAGATGGTGATACTGTCATCCCAACTCTTAAAACCAAGGAGACGAATGATACTCTTGAAGAAATTGGAACTAGCTTCAATTACTTTATCTATAGATGCTAAATTTTTACTGCTATATTCAAGGAAGGATTCAATACCTTCTTGTGTAGAAAACAACCAGCGTCGCATCCAAAGATAATTGGGGTTAAGTTCAATTACCTTATAAAAAGATTTGGCGGATTCTTCATAGCGTTTTAGTTTGTGTAGCACCAAGATTTGATTATACCAAGCGCTCGTATAATTGGGGTCAATTTCAATGGCTTTATCTAAAGATATCAATGCTTCTTCATAGCAATTTAGTTTGATGAGCGTTGCCCCCCGATTACACCAAGTATAGTGGTCGTCAGGTTTGATTTCAATGGCTTTGTCTAATGAGGCGAGTGCTTCTTCAAATCGCCCTAAGTTTTGTAGCGCCACACCCCGGTTATTCCAAGCTTCGTAGTGGTCAGGTTTGATTTCAAGGGCTTTGTTGTAAGAGGCGATCGCTTCTTCAAATCGTCCTAAGTTTCGCAGGGCCCAACCCCGGTTATTCCAAGCATAGTGGTAATCAGCTTTGATTTCAATGGCTTTGTCACAAGAGGTGAGCGCTTCTTTAAATCGCCTTAACTCTCCTAGCGCCCAACCCCGGTTATTCCAAGCTTCGTGGTCGTCAGGTTTGATTTCAATGGCTTTGTCATAAGAGGCGAGTGCTTCTTCAAATCGCCCTAATTTGAACAGTACAATACCCCTGGTAAACCAAGCTTCGTAGAAGTCGGGTTTGATTTCAATGGCTTTTTCATAAGAGGCGATCGCTTCTTCATTTCTCCCTAAGTTAAACAGCGCAACACCCCGGTTATACCAAGCTTCGTGCTTGTCAGGTTTGAATTCAATAACTTTGTCGTAAGAGGCAATCGCTTCTTCAAATTGCCCTAAGTTTTGCAAGGCCCAACCCCTGTTATTCCAAGCATAGTAGTCATCAGGTTTGAATTCAATAACTTTTTCATAAGAGGCGATCGCTTCTTCATTTCTCCCTAAGTTAAACAGCGCAACACCCCGGTTATACCAAGCTTCGTGCTTGTCAGGTTTGAATTCAATAACTTTGTCGTAAGAGGCAATCGCTTCTTCAAATTGCCCTAAGTTTTGCAAGGCCCAACCCCTGTTATTCCAAGCATAGTAGTCATCAGGTTTGAATTCAATAACTTTGTCGTAAGAGGCGATCGCTTCTTCAAATCGCCCTAACTCTCCTAGCGCATAACCTCGGTAAAACCAAGCTTCGTGATCATCATGTTTGATTTCAATGGCTTTGTCGTAAGAGGCAATCGCTTCTTCAAATCGCCCTAAGTCATCCAGCGCATAACCCCGGTAAAACCAAGCTTCGTGATCATCATGTTTGATTTCAATGGCTTTGTCATAAGAGGTAATCGCTTTTTCAAATCGCCCTAATTTACGCAGAGCCCAACCCCGATTAAACCAAGCTTCTTGGTGGTCAGGTTTGATTTCAATGGTTTTGTCATAAGAGGCGAGCGCTTCTTCAAATTG
This sequence comes from Kamptonema formosum PCC 6407, assembly GCF_000332155.1. Classification (GTDB taxonomy): domain Bacteria; phylum Cyanobacteriota; class Cyanobacteriia; order Cyanobacteriales; family Microcoleaceae; genus Kamptonema; species Kamptonema formosum. The sequence goes on from NZ_KB235898.1 coordinate 219,208, forward strand.
TCCTAAGTCCCCTAACGCATTACCTCGCTTATACCAAGCTTGGTGGTAGTCAGGTTTAATTTTAATAGCTTTGTCATAAGAGGCGATCGCTTCTTCATTTCGCCCTAAGTTTCCTAGCGCCAAACCCCGGTAAAACCAGTCGTCGGCACTACCATTAATTTTTATTATCAATTCATCTGTGATTTGGAGAGCATTAACATAGTCTTCTTTCTCATAAAAATTTTTATATTCCTGAGAGTATGCCCCCATGCCAGAGTCTCGATCGTTTTGTTCGCCTGCTTCCAACGCATAACGCAGATATTTTATTTCCATTGCAGCCTTAGAAGGCAACGATTTCATTAGCTCAAAAGGCAATTTATCGGGTTTTATATTCAACAATTGTTCTGCAACATCAATCCCCATCTTATGCCTAATATCAGCAATACCTAATTCTAATCGCTGCTCCAACTCTTCCCGCGTGTACCAAATTCGCAAAAAATCTACAAATAACTGTATCGTCCCTTCACCCCGCTGCTTCTTAACATCAAGGCAAAAACGCATCAGCACTTCCCGTAATTCATAATAAGACTCACGGCCAATCGCTTCAGAAGTAACATATCCCAAATTCCGCAGAGTTTTAAGTTGACTAGATGCTGTCGCCTGTGTAATAAAACAGTGTTCCGCAATTTCTTTAACACTAACAGCATGGCGACGATCGCACAAAAACTCTACAATTTTTCGCTGTTGAGGCGAAAGAAATTGCATTCGTGACTGATAATAAGGTGTCAAATCATCGAGCATCCGCATAAAAGGTTTCACCAATTGATCCAGGGATTCACGGGTGAGGAATTGGGAGAAAATTACATAGACGCGGGGGTTGCCACCTGCTAAGTGATGAACAGCTTTAATCCGAGCTTGTCCGTTTGGTGAAGCAATGAAATCTTTTAATTCAATATTGCCCTGGATTGTTGCCACATTTATCAATAATTGTGCTGCATCTTCAACCGTTAAATCCTGTAAGTCGTGGAGGCGAAAGAAATCATAAAAAGGTGCCTTTTTATTATCAACATCATCAAATAAACTCGGTGAGGTGGCGATCATCGTACAGCAATTAGACCCTTGCAAGAAAGAGAGAAATTGCTTTTGACCAGAATTACCTAACCCGTCAAATATTTGGTCTAAGTTCTCTACTAGCAGTAGTAACGTGCGATCGCCAATAAAGTCTTTTAAGAATTCTACTGCTGTCTGTTCAGCCGTCTCTGGAGATGAATAGAGAGTTTCAACTTTCTGCTGAAGTTGCTCTTGATATTTATCTAAATAATCTTGCTTTAATGCTGTAAAGATGCTAATTATTAAATCTAAAAATGAAGTGATGCTCCAATTATCTTCCCATAACCACGCAATAAAGAGGCGATCGCGCAAATTTTCCTGATGACGAACGCGGTGATAAATGAGAGAAATTAAATGAGTTTTGCCAATACCACGCGGCCCAATTAGTAAAGTGTAATGCTTAACTGGGGTAGTTGCACTTTCACGAATGCGATCGACAAGTTCCTGTGCAAGTTCCTGACGTTGAACAAGCATCTGTTCTAAAATATCCCCCGACATCAGACTCGGTGTGAAGTGGGAGAGAAAAGTTTCTGTCATACTAACCATTTAATGTTGAGATTGGTAGTCTAAGGCTGTGTTCGCATTTGGTGAACTATCATAAAAAGCTTATCCTGCTTGGGCTTTAGACTCATTATCTATAGTTTAACACATTTTTGATAAATATCTGGTGATTTTGGTTGACATTTATTTTTACTCCTGTTATCTTAGCCATATAAGCGAAAAAGCGACCCCAGGTGAGACTAGAGACGCTTTAGAAACTTTGTTAGCGATCGCCTGGTTGCCACCAGTACCGCTTTAGTTTTTTTGACTTCAAATGTAATTTTTTTGCTCTTTATCAGAGCGAGGAGTTGTTATGACTGATTTTAGCATGATTGAGGCAAAAGTGTTGCTTGAGCAAACTTGGGCAACAATGCCGTATGCGATCGCGCTCTGTTTCACCATTGATAATAGCATCAAGAGGTTATTACCAAGTGAGCCTCAGCGACAGTCAATTATCAGTTTAACTGAAGAGCAAACGCCCGATCGAAATCGTCTAAATGGCGTGATTATACCGGGAACTCGACATAAAAACCAGCCAGCGGATAACTCCTTTTACCAAAAACAAGCAAAATTCTTATTTGCGACTTTATTTGGAGGATTCACGGCTTTTCCTGATATCAAAGGAGGATGGATTTTAGAGGAAACTGGACAGTTAGTAGAAGAACCTGGTTTTTTAGTTGCGGCCTTAACCACTCAAGCAGAGATGAAAGTCGGGGAAAGGATGATTAAACAGTTTGCCTTGTACTTAAAGCGAGAGTTAGATCAAGATGCGATCGCGATTATTATTGGTGGCAATTTGAAGTTTATTTAGAGACAAATAGCGTGGCTCTTATCTGATAAGATCGGAAGAGTCACGTTTTTTTATTGGGAAGTTCAAACGCAGTGCGATTGCCGCATCTTCAAACCTCATCAGATTTTATCCCCTTTTTCAAATTCGATCGCAAGAATCGGATAGAACCTAGTTAAAAATATGTTTAAGCTAAAGTCATGTAGTTAAACTTTAATATTTATGCACGCATCAGCACCGCAAATTTTATCTCTTTCAGAAGAAACCCTTTGGCAAGCAATCCTGAACCGAGACACCAACTTTGATGGTAAATTATTCTACGGCGTGCGATCGACAAACATTTATTGCCGTCCAACCTGCCCCAGCCGCAGACCAAACCGCAGCCAAGTTACTTTTTTTAACTCACCTGAAGCCGCAGAAATTCAAGGTTTTCGTCCCTGCAAGCGCTGTCAGCCACAAAATGCGACTGTTGACAATCCCGCCAGAGACAAGGTAATTGCAGCCTGTCGTTATATCGAGGGAGAGTGCGATCGCATACCCACCTTATCAGAAATAGGCGATCGCGTCGCTATGAGTCCCACTCACCTACAGCGAATATTCAAACAAATAGTCGGAGTTTCCCCTTTTCAATATGCCGATTCCCTGCGAATTAAACGTTTAAAAGAACATCTCAGAGAGGGAGAAGAAATCGCACCCACCCTCTACGAAGTCGGCTACGGTTCTAGCAGCAGATTATATGAAAAAGCACCAAAACAACTCGGCATGACTCCTAATACTTATAAACGTCTCGGTTTCGGCGAACAAATACGTTATGCGATCGCTAATTCTCCTCTCGGTTTTGTAATTGTAGCTGCAACTAAGCGCGGAATTTGCAACATTCGCCTCGGAAATGATGCAGCAGAACTTGAAAGCGAATTGCAACGAGAATTCAGCAATGCTTCTCTGGAAAAAGCCGATTCAGAATTGTGTCAATGGATGCAATCTTTAATAGATTATCTTAGCGGTAATTTACCTCTACCGAATCTTCCCTGCGACGTGAAAGCTACAGCATTTCAATTGCAAGTTTGGAATGCTTTACAGGCAATTCCTGCTGGTAGAACTGTTACTTATAGTGACGTTGCTGATGCTATTGGACAGCCAAATTCTGTCCGCGCTGTGGCACGCGCTTGTGCGACAAATCCAGTTGCATTAGTTATTCCTTGTCATCGAGTTGTGCCCAAAGTTGGGGGAGTCGGAGGATATCGCTGGGGAAGTTTTCGGAAAGAGAAACTTATTGATTTAGAGAAAGAGTATGCGACAACTCCGACTCTAAATCTTAAGAATGAAAAAATAGAATAGTTAGCCGCTATCACCTATTCAAACCTCATCAGGATTTATACCCATTTCCCGCAATTTTGCCGCCAATTTTTCAGCACGTTGCTGTGCCGATTCTCGCTGCCTTTCCAACTCCACATAAGACAAAAACTTCTCTCCATCCGGTCGATAAATTTCCAACTCTCCCGATGAAATCTCAAACCTTACACCTAAACGCGGACTCACCCATCCCCCCATTGGCTCAATCTCGTTAAGTTCATTATCTGAACGCAACCACCCTGTTAAATCATTATTCTCAGGGTTGTAGAGATAGTATTCTTCCACTCCATAACGCTCATAAAACTTCAATTTCTTGAACATTTCTCCCATTCTATTACCAGGGGAAATAATCTCAAACACAACTTGCGGAGCAATATTATCTTCTTCCCACTGTCTATAAGAACCTCGATCGCCTTTTGGCCTACCAAAAACTACCATCACATCAGGTGCTTGGCGGATTTTATTATCTCCTTCGACAGGATACCACAGCAAATCCCCGGCAACAAAAACATTTTCAGCATCCTTGAATAAGGCATCTAAACCACCCTGAATTTTGATAATTAAGTGGAACTGCTTAGTATTATCTGCCATTAATTGTCCGTCACTATCTGGGTAAACAATATCTGGTTTATTTAGAGGTTGAACTGGTACAATCATTTGATATTTTCCTCCCAATGAGCCTCAATTTATATATTATATGACTTTCGCATGAAGGCAAAGAAACCGGGTTTTTTAGGAAAATATTTCGTGCAGCCTAGAAATTCGGTAAAAAACCCAGCTTATTTAGTTGAATGCGAAAGTCCCGAAAATACTAAACAACTTACTAGGCTGCGATTACTTGATTCCGCCCGTACCCTTTAGCCCGATATAATGCTCGATCGGCTCTGGCAAATAGCTCAACTATATCCTCGTCCGGTTGACGCAAGGCAACTCCAAATGAAGCAGTGACTTTGCCCACTTCCGGTATTTGTCGATCGGCGATCGCCAATCTCAAATGTTCCGCCATTTGTTTTAATTCCTTTTCATCATCTCCTGTCACCACAATTAAAAATTCTTCGCCACCCCAACGAATCAAAATATCTTTCTCTCTTAACCGATTCTGACAGGATTGAGCTATTACTTGTAGAACGCGATCGCCCATTAAATGACCATAATTATCATTGATTTGTTTGAAGCGATCTATATCGCACAAAATAATGCCGATCTGCTCCTCTGATTGATTTATTAAGTCTTGGAGTATCCTTTCTCCCGCACCTCGGTTAAATACACTGGTGAGAGCATCTTTTTCGGAAATTTCCATAAGATGAAAGCGCTCAAGATAAAGTTTATTGTTCGCATCTTGTAGTTGCGAATAAAATCGAATGAAGCATAGATTAATAGCCATAGCAGGGACAAGTGTAACGATTAAATCTATGCCTCTAGGTGTTTCTAATTCTGGGATATGAAATATTAAGTAAACAACCACTGGAGCGGCTATAATAAACCAAAGTAGGATTGTCAGCCGAACCAATCGACGAGGACGCAAGAAAATAATCATGCTGGTTGTGAGCAAAAAAAGTCCTGACGAAATCGGTGGTAAAGTATCAATCAACCGTTTTTCCTTGTCTAACCATGCCTCAATCACAAAAGAATATTCTGGAAAAATGATGATAAAGCTACTCCACGCTAAAAGAAGATTTATGACTCGGTAAATTTGCTGGGGATACTTAATGAGATAGATCAGAAGGTTCAAGCAGGTAATTGATGTAAGAGGAGGAATTACTAACGAAATTGTATGGGTTGTGCCTTCAAGTAAATGTAGAAATGTAATTAGTATTCCTCCTAAAACCATAAATACCAAGATGAAGATTATGGCTTTTCGCTTGAGGATTTCCATTGGATCGTTCGTTAGTAATGTCATGGCACTAAGTGGAAAGCTATAGTAGAAGCAAGAAGAAAAAGGAACAGGACTCAGAATACCTCTGATAGTGATATAGCGTTTTTCAGGTAGATGAGGTATGACTGATAATTGGTAATTGGTAATTGGTAATTGGTAATGGCTAATGGCTAATGGCTAATTGGTAATGGCTAATGGCTAATGGCTAATAGCTAATTACCCATCTCCCCTATCTTCCCCATCTTCCCCGCTCCCCCGCTCTCCCTCTTTCCCTAGCCCCTAGCCCCTTCTTCTATAATTGGTAATAGGTCTTATATTACTCTATCCGCTGCCGTAATATCTCCCTTACTTCCATTAAAATTAGCCCTAATTTATTCTTGCCGCTGCCATCTTTGCCACAACCCCAATAATAATCTATTGGTGAATTTTCGACAATTTCCTCATCACCTGTAGATAGCAAAACTTCGCGGATATTCGCATGAGTCTCAAATTTACACAGCACCGCCTTTCGCATAATATCATCTTTCACCTCTTCCCAATCTTGGCGAAGGGGACGTTTGCGCTCCCGCCCCATTTTCGCCGCATCCTTCGGTGTTTTCACCTGTCGAATTTGCTCAACATGAGGCGTACCTACAAACTTTTGAGCTTGAAAATAATGTTCGCTAGTTAGCCAATATACTCCTTCTAACTCAAATCCGTGAGCAGAAAAGTTAGAGAAACATCCGTAGGGTTCTTCGCGAGTGCTATAAAAGTAGATAGTCATAATATCTCCAATTTTCCAATTATAAACAGTGATACAATCGGTATTTGTAGCCAGCTATTTTAGGCTGAGATTGGGAATCAACTACACAATTTTGCCCTTTTTCATCCACCGAAGCAGTAAAATTTATTGTCCACAAATCCAAAGGTTTTGGCATTTGAGCTAACGTTTTATGCAGTGCATCCGTCGCTGTTTGAGAATCACCCTCTTTTTTTGCTAGCAGAAATTGAGGATAATTAAATTGAGAATTTGTACTCAGGGATGAACTAGATAAACGTTTAAACTCCCACGCTATCCCCATCATAGCTCTTGTTTCCGAGTGGCTTTTGCGAACCATTGCAATTAAAACGGGAACCTTTGGCGATGCTTCTTGTATTTTAACAATTTGCGTAACTAAAATGTCTGGGCGTTTCGATTTTTGAAAACCCAAATTTGCCACAACTGTCATGCTACCAAGCAAACCCATTAATAAGATAATTGTTACTGCTTTTTGTCCTCCTATTTTTAACACTAGAATTGGCAATTTAAAAACATTACTAAATTTATTGTTTGTTTCTAAATACCGCTCTTCCCAATAGATAGCTAGACTGACTGCAAACAAAATGATAACCGCAGGAAAGTAGACAAATTGATAACGAGCCGCTAGAGTTAAATCGGCACCCAAAATGTAAGTTATCCCTAAAAAGATGGAGATTGCAGCTAAGATAAACCCGCATAAAACTTGAGCAATCGAGCTGTTATCTGATTGATTTAATTTAATTTTGACACCTTGAATCAAAATTGGTAACGCAAAAAACATGAAAATCAATAATATCAAACCAGAGATAAGGATCGCCGATAAAGAGACTCCTTCCACTGGCAATAATGCCAGCATTGTCACCATCCACGCTAAAATTCTTGGTGCTGGTTCTAGCAGTTCAATCAGGTTTTTTCCCTCATAAATCCAGCGAGTCATTTCACTATCAGAAGCAGTCTCCAATGCGGGAACCCAAACCAAGCATCCCACCAATGTACCCGCAGCCACAGCATAAATTCGGAATAGAGAACTGGGAATTAGTAATTGAGGCTTAAGCGTTAAATTGTGAGTCGAAGCTAAATCTAATTTTTCCTGGCGATATGTCCTATTTTTAATCAAAATAACAGCTATTAAACTTAAACCTTCAGCAGCAACAACAAGAATAAAAAAGTAATGGGTGGCAATTCCTAAACAGTTAACTCCTACCCACGATAATCCTACCCAAATCGGCAATACAGTTCGCTCATTAATTGTTCTAGTTGCTATTGCTAAACAGCCCAAAGAAGCGATAATTAATAAAACTGGTAAAGTGTAGTGACGAGCTTCTTGAGCGATAAATATCCCGTAGGGAGAAACTGCCATCATTGCTGCTGCCATTTGAGCTATTAAGCGAGAGCGAAAAGCCACAAACCCAAAGCAAAAGATAGCTGGAATTGAGGCGACACCAAGAATTGCAGGAAGCGCTCTAGCGGCCCACAAAGAAACTAAACCCGCGTCGTTAGAAAATAGTTTCATCCACCAATGAGCCAATACAAAATAAACTGGAGGATGAGTGCTTTCTGTCATCAAATTGTGGATAACTGAGGTGATATTAGCTTCGGGATTTAGTTGTAATGGCTGCAATAGCGCATCAAGTGCGATCGCACTATCTAACGGTATCGTCTGCAAACTATTTCCCAAACTAAAAACTATGGTTGCTATCTCAATTGTTGAAGGTGGCTTTCCTGCTAAATTAGTAAAGCGCAAAACTGTGCCAATTGCTATCCATATTAGCAGCAGTAATGAATGAAACCAAGGTTTCTCACCATTGGCAATTTTTAGTTTTGAACTTTCGACAGTCATTGTTTATACACCCTCAACAATTAGCAACAAATCATTCTACCTATCTCGATCGTCAAGTACCTTAAACCGCAGATCGATATCTTGTATGTAGGAGCCTATGTAAGCAAGCAATGCGTAGATAAAAATCAGAACTCCTACCATTTCAAAAAGTTCTTCAGTAGTGGCTATTGTCCCATATATTAAGTTGCGCTGACCAGCTACATCTGCATAGTAGCCACCAACCATCTCCATAGCAAGAGCTCCGCCAATATAAAAGCCTGCCGCCAGTATAAATAAATACCGAATTTTCAGTGGAAGATGAAGCAGAAACTTGAAATAATTGAAGGCTGTTACCAATACAAAAATAGCACCAGGAATCACCCAAACGAAGTAAAATAATCCCCCAAGATGTAGCGCTTTTCGTAAATCTGGAATAATTAACAATTCATGGAAACTCAGGCTTTCATCTAAAGCAAAAAGCACAAACATAATTGATAAAGCTTTCCAGTGGGGAGAATAGCGATCGCCCTGTTTTTTCTTCGCAGAGGCAATTACTCCCAAGAGAATTCCACAAAAAAGTAACGTAAACGACTGATACCATGAGGGATAATTTAATTCTCGGTCAAGATTAAATAAATCCATCCATCGTTCGCGATAATTAAAGCCATAGCGAAGAACTTGCACCACTAAGCCAGCCACGCCGAAGAATAGCACCCAAATGCTCAGGGAAGCGGCGATTCTCCTTGGAGAGATAGAAATCTGGAATTTCATCAAAGTTCTGGTCGATTGACAAAGCAAAGTTAAACTATAAAATAAAAAGTTAAAAATGGGAAGGGAAAGGAACTAAATTAGTCTTGGCTTGCATCTCAAAACCACCAATCCTAAATCACAATGCACATTGACATTCAAACTTTCACTGTCCATAAACGGTTTGCTCTTACCATCAGTCGGGGTACAACTGCCCAAACTACGAATTTATGGTTGAGATTGGAGCATGAAGGCATCGAAGGTTGGGGGGAAGCTTCGCCTTTTTCTATAGGCAGTTACCCTCAAACTACAGAAAATCTTGTGGCGGCATTGCAGAAAATTGCGCCGCTGCTAGAGAAATTTACCCCTTTAGAGCGTCAACAAATTGAAGACATATTTAGGGAGGTTGAGTTACCTTCAGCAGCTTGTGCAGCAATAGATATGGCACTCCATGATTGGCTGGGCAAAAAAGTAGGATTGCCGCTATGGAAACTGTGGGGAATTGACCGATCGCGTATTGTACCAACTTCAGTTACAATTGGTATTAATTCGCCCGAAGGTGCTCGGCAGAGGGTGCGAGATTGGTTTGAAAAAGATGCCAGCTATCAAAACAGTATAAAGTATCGTGCTCTCAAAGTAAAATTAGGTAGTTCTGATGGCATAGAAGCAGATAGAGCGATGTTAATGGCGGTGCTAGATGAAGCACCTAAAAACATCCAAATTAGCATAGATGCTAATGGTGGATGGAATTTAACGGATGCCATTAAAATGTGTTTTTGGTTAGAAAAGTATGGAATAAAGTATGTAGAGCAGCCACTATCACCTATGGAAAATATTAAGGATTTTTTGGAGCTTTATCGTCAGTCACCACTGCCAATTTTTGCAGATGAAAGTTGCTTTAATAGTAGGGATATGCCTCGGTTAGCTAACTGCGTACATGGCATTAATATCAAAATGATGAAAGCGGGGGGATTAACTGAAGCAATGCGGATGATACACGCGGCTAAAGCTTATGGTTTACAAGTGATGTTTGGCTGCTATTCTGATAGTGTATTGGCAAACACAGCCGCCGCACAATTATCACCTTTAGCTGACTATCTTGACTTGGATAGTCATTTTAATTTAATAGACGATCCTTTCGCTGGTGCAGTCTTAGAAAATGGATGTTTGCTGCCCAATGATTTACCAGGACTGGGTGTTTCCCGAATTGATAATATATAATAGAAATAGCAAGTCAAATCTTAGGAGGGAGAGATGTCAATTGAAGTAACTTCAAAATTCATCTCAGAAGCTGAAATATTTGAGGCATTTTGTGAAGAACACAAGCCACCGACCGATTTAATTTTTGATGACGGAGAACCCTTGGAAACGAAACGCCACCGCATTGCTATGAATGTCCTCATTCGGTCATTAGAACACGCTTGGAATGACCGCAATGACTTTTTTACTGGCGGCAATATGTTCATTTATTACAGCAGAATTCAGGTGCGAAATCGGGACTTTAGAGGCCCTGATTTTTTTGCTGTTTTAGGTGTTGATGGCACTACTTCGAGACAAGGTTGGGTAGTTTGGGATGAAGAAGGTCGTTATCCAGATGTGATTGTAGAACTAATGTCACCTTCGACTGCCAATATAGATACGGGAGTCAAAAAGGATCTTTATGAGCAAGTTTTCAGGACTCCTGATTATTTTGTGTTTAATCCTTTTGACCCAAATTCTCTGCAAGGGTGGCGATTAAATGGGAGCTTAAAATATCAAGAATTAGAGCGAAATCAACAGGGTTGGCTATGGTGTCAAAGGTTAGGTATGTGGTTAGGAACATGGGGGGGAACTGTTGAGCGAGAAACGACTGTTTGGTTGCGTTTTTATGATGAATCTGGCAATCTTATTTTGTTGCCAGAAGAAGCTGCTCAGCAACAAGCTGATGCTGCTCAGCAACAAGCTGATGCTGCTCGACAACAAGCTGATGCTGCTCGACAACAAGTCGAACAAGAACGCCTACGGGCCGATCGGTTAGCTGCTAAATTACGAGAATTGGGTATAGATCCCAAGGATTTAACTGAGTAAGAATGAGTGATGATGTCGCTGTCATAAACAGCGGCATCCTTGACTTACCAAAAATGTATTTAATCTAAAGAAATATCAACATCAGAGGTAAATTATGATTCCTAAAGATCCTACTTATAAAATTAATAATGGTAAAGTTGCTATCCTATTACACCAGGGAATTATTGGTAAGTTTGGCAAAACTGGCTTAGCATTTTTACGCTACAGCGAAGCCTCAGTTGTGGCTGCAATTGACTCTGAATGTGCCGGACAATCTTTCTGTGAATTAACGGGAATTTCCAGAGAAGTGCCGATAGTTGCTTCGGTGTCAGAAGCTTTATCTTATTCGCCAGATATTCTGTTAATTGGGATTGCTCCTTCTGGGGGTGTTTTACCAACAGAATGGTTAGAGGAAATTAATCGAGCAATTGCTGCGGGTTTGTCAGTGGTAAATGGTTTACATACTCAGCTTGCACCACTGATTAAAATACCTTTAAAAGACGATCAATGGATTTGGGATGTGCGTCAAGAACCGCAAAAAGTAGGCGCGATCGCATCTGCTAAAGCTGCCGATCTCAATTGCCGCCGCGTATTGACAGTGGGTACGGATATGAGTGTCGGTAAAATGTCTACGAGTTTGGAACTGCATCGCACTTGCTTAAAACGTGGCTTACGTTCCAAGTTTTTAGCAACTGGACAAGCTGGTTTAATGATTGCTGGTGATGGTATTCCCTTGGATGCCGTGCGGGTGGATTTTGCGGCGGGTGCAGTTGAGCAAATGGTGGTAGAATTTGGGTGCGATCGCGACATCCTACACATCGAGGGTCAAGGTTCTCTGCTACATCCGGGCTCAACAGCTACATTGCCCCTACTACGAGGTTCTCAGCCTACTCACTTAGTGCTAGCGCATCGAGCTGGACAAACTCACATCCGCCATCATCCCCGCATACTAATTGGATCGCTATCCAAAGTTGTGGAATTATACGAGATGGTATCACAGGCGGCGGGTGCTTTTGTGGGGGCGAAAGTAAGTGCGATCGCGCTTAATACTCACCATCTGGAGGAAACTGCGGCGAGATTAGCAATAGCAGAAATTCAAGCAGAAACGGGATTACCCTGTACAGATCCCGTGCGATTTGGGGCCGATGTATTGTTAGGCGCGATCGCAGACTAGAATATAATTAATCACCACTCATAATCACTTACCCAAGCGTGAATAAAAGTTCTTTCTCCTTACCAGCAGAGTGCATTATTCGCGCCGCCTCTGCTAAAGATATATGGTCAATTCGGAAATTAGTGCTGAGTGCAAAACTCGACCCAACTCAGTTGCGCTGGCAGCAATTTTGGGCGATCGAATGCGAGGGGAATTTGGTAGCTTGCGGACAGTTACGCAACTTTTCCGGGGTACAAGAATTAGGCAGTTTAGTAGTAGCTAAAAGTTGGCGCAGTCGCGGGTTAGGAACTTATTTGACAACATATTTGATTCAACAAGCAACTCAACCGCTTTATTTAGAATGTTTGGGAAAGCGACTAGAAAATTTTTACGTTCGATTTGGTTTTGTACCGATTTCCTGGGAAGAAGTACCACAGTCTCTAAAATTCAAGTTTGGTGTTTCCCAATTAGCAAAAAATTTATTGAGAGTACCTGTAGTAATTATGCAGTATCGAGGGCTTCCAGAATGAGTCAAATCCTAACTATCGCGCCACAGTATCAAATTGCTTCTATAAAGACAACTATATTGTACTTTATATTATAACTGACTTAAACTGTGCTTAAATAAATTTATCAACTTATTAACTATCTTCAAACCAGTGAACTTCCAATCAGTCATTGCCACTTTACATAAATTCTGGAGCGATCGCGGCTGCTTAATCGCGCAACCCTACGACATCGAAAAAGGCGCAGGAACCATGAGCCCTCACACCTTTTTAAGAGCCATTGGCCCCGAACCTTGGTCAGTCGCCTATGTCGAACCCTGTCGTCGGCCCACAGATGGACGCTATGGCGAAAATCCCAATCGTTTCCAACATTACTATCAATATCAAGTCATAATTAAGCCATCTCCTAATAACATTCAGGAAGTCTATCTAGACTCCCTTAGAGCATTAGGAATCCGCCCCGAAGACCACGACATCCGCTTTGTTGAAGATAACTGGGAATCTCCGACATTAGGCGCTTGGGGTGTAGGTTGGGAAGTCTGGTTAGATGGCATGGAAATCACCCAATTTACATACTTTCAACAGTGCGGTAGCATTGACTGTCGCCCCGTTTCAATTGAGATTACCTATGGGTTAGAACGGCTCTCTATGTATCTGCAAGAAGTTAATGCTATTACAGATATTCAATGGACAGATAGCGTAACTTATGGCGACGTTCACCTTCAGGGAGAAGTCGAACACTGTACCTATAACTTTGAAGCATCGAACCCGGAATTGCTGTTTACTCTGTTTGGTCTTTACGAGCAAGAAGCAGAACAATTAACGCAGAAAGGGTTAGTTTTACCCAGCCTAGATTACGTGCTAAAATGTTCTCATACTTTCAATTTACTTGATGCCAGAGGCGTGATTGCCGTCACGGAGCGCACCCGCTATATCGGTAAAATTCGCAATTTGGCACGGCGCGTGGCTCAGCTTTATTTAGAACAGCGAGAAAAACTAGGTTTTCCCCTGGATAAACTAGCAAAAGTCTAAGCGCTATGCTGTTAACAAAATCCACAATAGTTGCAATAATTGTAAGAGCATGACTGAAACATTAACTGACATAGGTCTGCCTACCCAATTTCCAGATCATACTCAATTGCCGGAGTCTGACGGTACTTTTGTGAAAAACTTTCAAGAGCATCCCCAGAGCATAATTCTCACTGATTCTATCGGCCCTATTTTGCAGCGGCGACATCCCGATGGTAATTACTGCATTGGACAAGATTCTGGCATTTATTGGCGACAAACTGAACCGCCAGAACAAGGTGCAGAAGCACCTGACTGGTTCTATGTACCGAACGTTTCTGCCCGTCCCGAAAAAGGAAAATATCGCCGTTCTTATGTGTTGTGGCGAGAACACTTAGCACCTTTAATTGCTTTGGAATTTGCCAGCGGTAATGGAGAGGAAGAACGCGATGCAACTCCGCTTTTGATGAGTGATGAAGGGGAGGTGCAAAAACCTGGTAAGTTTTGGGTTTACGAGCAGATAATTCGCATTCCCTACTATGGCATCTATGAAATGAAGAATGATAAATTAGAGGTTTATCATCTCGTAGATTTTTCCTATCAAAAGCTAGAGCCAAATGCACGGGGTCACTATCCTATTTCTCCTTTAGAAGTGGAGTTGGGACTCTGGCAGGGAAGTTATCAGAATCAAACTCAAATTTGGCTGCGCTGGTGGGATAGTGAGGGGAATTTGTTACTAATTGGTGACGAAAGAGCCGAACTTGAAAAATATCGGGGAGAACAGGAACGTTTGCGAGCGGAAGAGGAACGTTTGCGAGCGGAAAAGGCGGAGCAAAAAGCAGCGCGACTGGCAGAGCGATTGCGAGCAATGGGTATCGATCCTGATGCAGAAGATGTTGATTAAAATAAACCATAGGACTTACCTATCAACAACGTAACGCCGCCCTCTGGTCGGTAAGAATACCATCCAGAGGCCGACTTTACAAAAGTCCTAAACTGCTTGAACTAATAGACCATTAGCTGTAAAATATTCCCGAACAGCTAAATTAGTGAGTGTCGAGCAAATCGTGAATCTGAGTGAACTTTTAGAACCGATAGCCAGCCAGTTCCGCAGTCTAGGAATTCCTGAACCCGTTACCCATTGGGGACATCCTCTCATGATGGGTATCGTTGTTTTTGTTATGGGTAGTTATGTCGGATTTTCGGGATGGCGAGGAAGATTGGTTGCTGATAAAGATGTGGCGATTAAAAGCCGTTCCGATCACCGCAAACTTGCACCTTGGATGTTTTTGTTCATGGCTTTAGGCTATACTGGCGGTTTGCTTTCGCTGGTGATGCAGCATCAGCCAGTAATGGAAAGCCCCCATTTTTGGACGGGTTCAGTTGTGCTGATTTTACTAGCTATTAATGCCGTGATTTCTTTAACAAATTTCGGCGGAAATCAAGTAACTCTCCGTGCTGTTCATGCTTATTTAGGAACTACGGCGCTTGCTCTTATGTTAGTCCATGCAGCATTTGGTTTAAATCTCGGTTTGTCTATTTAGTTTGTTAATTGTTAGTTGTTGGTTGTTAGTTGTTGGTTGCCGAGTTCAACTAACCACTAACAATTACCAATTACCAAAGAAGGGGCTAGGGGCTAGGGGCTAGAGACTAGGGAAAGAGGAAGAGAGGAAGAGAGGGGGAGGATGGGGGAGATGGGGGAGATGGGTAATTACCAATTACCAATTACCAATTACCAATTACCAATTACCAATTACCAATTAGATGAATCAAACAGTCGGTGTTATTATATGTTTAGCCTACATCTTGGGGTTACTGTTTACAGCAATTCCCTGGGGTGGCTTCTTGATGCTAGCTTGGGGCTTAGCGGCAACTTTCGCTGTGCCTAAATTATTGCGAAATTATTATCAAAATTCAAGCAAAAAACAAAAAACTAAAGGCAAAACAGATAATCCGCCCTCATTATTAATCTTTCCTAAATGGCTGTGGTTGATAGCAGGAATTGTCGGATTTCTAGCTAGCATTTATTTACAAGTGCGATCGCCACAACCTGCAACCGACGACATCAGTAATTTAATTCCTGCTAATGGTAGCGCTGAAGAGGTAGTCGTTACTATTCGCGGTACAGTTGCCAGCACCCCCCGCCTGACTCGCTCCGGGCGATCGCAATTCTGGCTAGAAACCACTCAAGTCAGCGAAATCAACGGTAGCAAAGGAGCCGCAGAGGTAAATCGCCCCGCCAGCGGCCAACTCTACGTTACAGTGCCTTTGCTTCAGACAACAGGCGTTTACCCTGGAGATGCGATCGAAGTCACGGGAGCTCTATACAAACCCCAACCGCCATCGAATCCGGGAGCTTTTGATTTTCGAGCATATTTAGCAAGAGAAGGGGCTTTTGCGGGCCTTAAAGGGCGACAAACGATCGCGATCGCACAAACCCAAAGTAAGTGGGGATGGTGGGCTTTACGGCAGCGAATCGTGCGATCGCAGCTACTCCATCTAGGCGTACCCGAAGGCCCTCTAGTCAGCGCGATCGCCCTCGGCAAACAAGCAGTAGATTTAGCTTACGACATCCGCGACTATTTCGTACAAGTTGGGTTAGCCCACGCGATCGCCGCCTCTGGTACTCAAGTCTCTATGGTTTTGGCTTTGGTACTGAGTTTAACCAGGCGTTTTTCCAAACAAATACAATTTAGTTGTGGTGTTGGCGCTTTACTTTTGTTAGTGGGATTAACAGGCTTAGAACCTTCAGTAAGTCGTGCTGCTTTAATGGGTTTTGGAACTTTATTAGCCTTGGTAATTCAAAGGCAAGTAAAACCCATCGGTTTGTTATTATTAGCTGCTACAATTTTACTATTAATCAATCCGCTCTGGATTTGGGATTTAGGCTTTCAACTAAGTTTTTTAGCAACCTTGGGATTATTAGTTACTGCTCCGGCAATCATGAAATGGTTGGATTGGCTACCGCCTGCTATCGCTTCTATAATTGCCGTTCCTATCGCCTGCTCAATTTGGGTATTACCCCTACAACTTTATATTTTTAATGTTGTATCACCTTACAGCATTTTAGTCAATATTATTGCCGCTCCTTTGCTGTGGATAGTTAGTATTGGCGGCATGATTAGCGCTTTAGCCGCATTAATTTGGCCGCCAGCCGGAAGTGCTTTAGCTTCATTGCTGCACTATCCAGCTAAAGGGTTAATTGAGGTTGCTCAATATTTCTCCCAATTACCCGGAAACTCGGTAGCAGTAGGCACTCTGTCAGAATTACAGTTGATAGCACTCTATGGAATAATAGGCTTAGTTTGGTTTTTTGGAAGCAGGAAAGAAGCAGAAAAGAAGCAGGAAAAAGGAAGAAGGAAGAAGAGAAGAGGAAAGAAGGAAGAAGAAGAGAAAATCTCCCCCGCTCCCCCGCTCCCCCGCTCCCCCGCTCCCCTGCTTCTACCTTTGGCTATCCTGGCGGCTATTGGGATAGTAATTCTTCCTACTTGGCAAACTCAGGCATCTCTATTTCAAGCAACAGTGTTAGCGACATCTGGAGAACCTGTTTTAGTGATTCAAGATCGGGGACAAGTCACCCTAATTAACAGCGGTGATGAAAATACAGTAAGATTTACATTGCTGCCATTTTTGCAGCAACAAGGTATTAATCAAGTTAATTTCGCGATCGCAGCTAATTCCCATTTAGGTTTGAGCAGCGGTTGGTCAAAATTAATCGAACGTTTGCCGATTAAAACATTTTATGATAATCCAGCTCCCCAAGAAACTTATTACACAACTAATCAGCCATTTCTGAGTGCTATACAAAATCGTCAAGGAGTTTACTTACCTTTACAAATTAATCATAAAATTAACATCGGTTCCGCAGAATTGCAGTTACTCAATGCTGAAGCACCCGTGATAGAATTAGTAATTAATGGACAAACGTGGTTATTAGTAGGAGACATCGAGGCCGAACCTCAAAAAAGATTAGTTGCAACCGGAAACTTAAAGCCAGCTCAAGTGCTTTGGTGGTCGGGAGAAACGCTGACTGCTGAGTTATTGCAGGCGATAAAACCGCAAGTTGCGATCGCATCCGCCAATTCCCTCGATTCAGACGCAGCAACACGGTTACACCAAGCTAATACCAAAATATTCTGGACAGGACGAGATGGTGCTCTCGTTTGGACACCAGCACAGGGTTTTAAGACTACCTTGGACTCTGACGGCGCAGACGCATCCTTACTTTGAGCAAGGGATTAGGAAGTTAACTTAAGTCTGTCCAGACCAGGATTAATCCCGTTTTTCCCAGAATATTTACAAAAAGATTTGCAAATTGCCTGCAATAGGGGTATAATAGTTTACGATATTATAAATTAAGAGTTCAAAAGCCTTGGAGAGGTGGCAGAGCGGTTGAATGCGGTAGACTCGAAATCTACTTTAGGGCGACCTAACGTGGGTTCAAATCCCACCCTCTCCGTTCAATTCAAACTAATAGTTAGAGAAGATATAACAAGTTATCTTAGGTTGTTTTGTTATATCTTATGGGGAAAATTGGTGAAGAATTGGGGAAGATTAACAATGCGATCGGCTACGTACTTGCGATCGCTATATGTTCGGGTATCAGGAGCTAGAGGGGCATCGCGATCGCAAACTATCAGCCTCAAATACTTGGCTACCTTGATAACGGTTGAGGCGCTGCCAGGTAACAAACGAGCGATCGCAAAGTTAGCAAATTATCGTTTGATGTCTCGCAACTCAAGAGTAAAGGAGAAAACCATGATTCAATCCCAAACCATAACCAAAACAATCACGTTTGATGAGTTCGTTGCTTGGTATCCAGAGAACTCTACCCACAAATACGAATTACGCAATGGAGTAATTGTTGAAATGCCTTTAGGAACTGGCGACCATTCCGACGTTACAGGTTTCCTCTCCGGTGAAATCAATTTTGAAATCAGGCGACTGCAATTGCCTTATTCCATTCCCGGTGACTGCCTACTTAAACCAGACCGCAACGAATCAGGTTATCAGCCCGATGTAATTGTCCTAGACCGAGCGCAACTCGCAAACGAACCGCGTTGGAAAAAAGAATCCATCATCACGATGGGGGCGACCGTGCGACTAGCTGTAGAGGTCGTAAGCACCAATTGGCAAGATGATTATCTGATGAAAGCGGGGGAGTACGAACTCGTTGGCATTCCCGAATACTGGATTGTTGACTATCTTGGCTTAGGTGGCAGACGGTTTATCGGCAATCCCAAACAACCCACTTTCTCAGTTTGCCAACTGGTTGATGGGGAGTATCAGGTCAAACAGTTTAGAGGTGATGACCGGATTGAATCGGCTGCATTTCCAGAATTGCAACTAACAGCAGAACAGATTTTTTGCGCCGGTTTGCCCCAAAAGGTTGATGGAGTAAAAGAGAAATCTTAAATGGGATATTTTATCAACTCAAGAACGGTGGTAAAATCAGGATTTGTGCCTATCAAAGCTCGTTGGGTTATTGAAAGGTCAAATTCTTGGGTAGAAAGATGTAAAAGTTTAGTTAAAAATTTTGAGAGAAGTCTTGAAAATGCGACAACGAAGCTCAATCTTTGTTTTGTCAGACTTATGCTAAAAAGACTAGCGATCGCAGCAAGCACATAGATCCCAAATGGGTTCTATAGTCCTTTTCTATTTTAAGAGATTTTCAGAGCTTTTCAGAAGATTGTTGATTATTCCCCCTAGGATAGGCGCTTTCTACTTACCTGAGTATCTTATCTCTCTTTCTACCTGCCATCTGCTCTAGTTTCTGTTGGTATAACTTACGAATTTCGTATGTTGTTGCCCTTTAGCAAAGACAGGGAAACAACATACAAAATACTCGGTATCAATTATCCCCTTAAACGCCCAGACCTGATCGTACTAATCATTAACCACAACCCGAAAAAACTAGCCGCTGCAAATAAAGAATTGCTGAGGAAAGATAGCTCAGGTGTCTGAGCATTAGCAGAAATAATTGCCGCTCCTACAATCAGCGAAGCCACCACAATACTAAAAGAAAGCCGATTTGCAGAATCCCCCAAAGTACGACGCAAAGGTTCAATATCTTTTAGAGTTAAATTCCACTTCAAAGTTTCCGAAGTAACTCGATCTAAAAGCACTTCCAACTGCCGGGGAGATTGCAAAGACAGACTCTTAACATCCAAGGCAGTTCTTAACAGCGCTTGCGTAGGGTCATCTCCAAATAACTGACGACGAAATAAGTCCGTCATCAATGGTTTAATCTGCTCTAACAAGTTAAGTCTGGGATCGAAAGTACGAGCTACCCCTTCCAAATTAGCTAGAGTTTTGGCATACAAACCCAAATTACTTGGCAACCTAATTTTATTGTTCCGCGAGACTTGCATCATCTCATAGAAAACTTCAGAAAAGTTGATTTGTGACAAGCTCAAATTGTAATATTTTCGTAGCATTCGAGCATAGTCATTCTCTAGCTGAGCTAAATTTGCAGGCTGAGCAGATTCCGCCATCTGCAACGTTAATTGACTGCAACGTTGAGCATCTAAATCAACAATTGCTAATAGCATTTCTGTCAAACTTCGCTGGGTGCGCGGGTCAAGGCGACCAATCATACCGCAGTCCAAAAGTGCTAATCGTCCGTCTTTGAGATAGAATAAATTACCTGGATGGGGATCGGCATGAAAGAAGCCATCGATATAAAATTGCTGAAAGAAGGCTCGGCATAAAAGAGTAGTTATTGCTTGGCGTTCAGCTTCGATATCTCCACCGTATCGAGGGCATTTTAAATCGCCCAATAGAATCGGCACGCCGTCGAGCCATTCCATCACCATCAATTTTTTTGTAGTCAACTGCCACTCAATTTTGGGCACGACAATTTGTTTACTATCAAACCAGCGACTTGTAGATAAATTGCGCCTCAGTTCGTCAGTGTAAGTAGCTTCTTGAATAAAGTCGAGTTCGGCCCTCAAGGCAGTACCAAATTCATCAGCTAAGGCGACAATATCGTACTGTTCGCCAAAGTCTGTGAGCATGACAAGTTCCGCCAAACTTGTGAGTACGGCGATATCTTGCTCAATGACGATTTCAATACCGGGGCGTTGCACTTTAAGAGCAACTTCACGACCATCTTTAAGGGTAGCGCGGTGAGTTTGAGCAATGGAACCGGCTGCGACTGCAAGGGTGTTAATTTTGGCAAAGGTATCTTCAAGAGGTTGTTTGAGTTCTTTACGGATGATGGTTTCTACTTCTGGCCAAGCTACGGGCGGCACTTCAGCTTGTAAGCTGGAAAGAGTTTCGATATATTCGGCTGGTAAAAGGTCGGGACGAGTGCTGAGTAACTGTCCCAATTTGACGTACACGGGGCCTAAATCTACGAGGATATTGCGAAGCACTGCTGGAGTTGGCAGAGTGGGTACGTCGGTTTTGCTGCCAGTTAGGAGTCGTTTCATGTAGTCCCAACCGTTGCGGAAGACGACTTCGAGGATTTCTCCTTGGCGCGAACTGTTTTGAACAAGGCTGGAAAACACGGTGCCTCCGAATTTGTCGGGTTAAGCTATATCTACAAGATAGCGTTGGCAAGCAAACTGACCAGTACCTTAAGGAATAACTACTTTGTAGAAGAAGGGGCTAGGGGTTAGGGGCTAGGGGCTAGGGAAAGAGGGAAAGAGGGGAAGATGGGGGAGATGGGGAGGATGGGGGAGATGGGGAGGATGGGGAGGATGGGGGAGATGGGGAGGATGGGGAAGAAGGGGAGAAGGGAATAGAATCAATGGTTTCATGAATTTAGAATATCTCACCAATTCAAAAATTTTTAATTTTTAATTTTTAATTTTTAATTTTTAATTTTTAATGCGGTTTGCATGAAAAAGGGGAATCTGGGGATGGTAAGCTATCAACAACCTTTAAATATGTAGTTCAGAGTAAAGTAGAGATGGCCGGATCAACCCAAGTACCTTTGTTATTGCGGGCCGCACGCGGTGAAGTGTTAGAACGTCCGCCGGTGTGGATGATGCGGCAGGCGGGTCGCTATATGAAAGCTTATCGGGATTTAAGAGATAAGTATCCATCTTTTCGCGATCGCTCGGAAAAAACAGACATCGCAGTGGAAATTTCCCTGCAACCCTTTCGAGCTTTTGAACCGGATGGTGTGATTTTATTTTCGGATATTTTGACCCCCCTGCCTGGAATTGGCATTAATTTTGATATCGTCGAAAGTCGCGGGCCGATGATTGACCCGCCGATTCGCTCTGTGGAGCAAATCGAGAAGCTTCACCCACTGGAACCAGCAGAGTCACTCCCTTTCATCCGGGAGATTTTGCAGACTTTGCGGCAGGAAGTGGGCGATCGCTCTACAGTATTAGGGTTTGTGGGCGCTCCTTGGACTTTAGCAGCCTATGCTATTGAAGGTAAGAGCTCCAAAGACTACACTGTGATTAAGGGCATGGCTTTTTCGGAGCCGGCAATGCTGCATCAATTTTTGAGTAAATTAGCAGACGCGATCGCTATTTACGTCCGCTACCAAATTGACTGCGGAGCACAAGTAGTACAGATGTTCGACTCTTGGGCGGGGCAGTTGAGTCCCCAAGACTACGAAACCTTTGCTCTACCTTATCAGCGCCAAGTAGTTGAGCAAGTCAAAGCTACTCACCCAGATACACCTCTGATCCTTTATATTAATGGCAGTGCTGGACTACTGGAGCGGATGCCCAAGTCTGGCGTTGACCTAGTTAGTGTAGACTGGACAGTAGATATGGCCGAAGCAAGAGCTAGGCTCGGTTCTAAAGTTGGGGTGCAAGGAAACATCGATCCTTGTGTATTATTTGGCTCAAAAGATTTTATTCGGGAACGCATTCTCGAAACCATTCGCAAGGCAGGAAACAAAGGCCACATCCTGAATTTAGGACACGGTGTTTTGCAAAATACACCAGAAGAAAATGTTGCCTTTTTCTTTAAAACAGCAAAACAAGCTGACAAATTACTTTCTTAGAACTTACGCACGGACAACATAATTCTGTCATTGCGACCGTAGGGAAGCAATCTCAAACTACGTTTTTCTGTCATTGCAACCGTAGGGAAGCAATCTCAAACTACGTTTTTCCTACTTAGTGCGTAAGTCCTGTTTCTGTCTCCACCTGACATAAGTAAGGGAAGGTAGGAGAGATGAAAGAGAAGGGGAGTTAAAAGTATGAGGAAGGTAAACCCTCCCCATCCTCCCCATCCTCCCCATCTCCCCAATCTTCCCATCTTCCCATCCTTCTTCTCCCTTCCTGCAATGAAACCCAAGCGGATTTTCGTGACAGGTGCTAGCGGCTGCATTGGTCACTATATCGCCGAAACCCTGATCCAAAATACAGACCATGAATTGTATCTGCTAGTCCGTAACCCGGACAAGCTAGGTTTTGACTTGAATGCTCGTCCTGGCATCAATATAATTCAAGCTGACTTGCGAGATGTGGATAAATTGACAGATTTGTTAAAAACAATGAATGTGGCAATTCTCGCTGCAACAGCTTGGGGCGGCACGCAGGAGGTTTTTGATACCAATGTTGTTAAAACTCTGAAGTTAATAAAGTTACTTTCGCCACAGACTTGCCAGCAAGTTATTTACTTTTCGACTGCAAGTATCCTCGACCATAATAACAATTTACTTAAGGAAGCTGGTCAACTGGGAACGGACTATATTCGGTCAAAATATGACTGTATGTGGCAGTTATCTCGACTTACAGATGTACCTCCGATTACGAGTGTTTTTCCGACGTTGGTATTAGGCGGCGATGCTAATAAACCTTATTCTCACCTATCATCAGGCATACCGGAAGTAGCAAAATGGATTAATGTGATTCGCTGGTTTAAAGCTGATGCGAGTTTTCACTTTATGCACGGTGTGGATATTGCTGAGGTAGTCCGCTACTTGGTGGAACATCCTCCCGCATCTAAAGAAAAGCGAAAGTTTGTCCTGGGAAATCCCGAAATAACAGTTAATCAGGTAGTAGAAGAAGCTTGTGCTTATTTGAATAAAAAAATATTTTTTCGGATTACTCTATCTCCTTGGTTGGCAGATTTATTAATTGTACTGTTCCAGATTCAGATGGCTCCTTGGGATAGATTTTGTTTGGAATATCGCCATTTTAGCTATAAAGAACCTCTGAATCCTCAGAGTCTTGGATTGCCTAGTTACTGCACTAATTTTGCAGATGTTTTAAGAGTAAGTGGGGTTCCAGGTAAGGAATGAGTTGGGTCAATATAAAGGCGATGACTAACCCGGATTTGGTATAACTTTTTCTTTCAAAGCCTCTAAATTATCATAAATTCCCGAAGCTAATTCTTGTTTGATCTAAATGCCATACTCGCTTTTTATACAAGTGTTGATCGAGCTAGACATATAGGAAATAAAGCAAGCAACAACCAATTAATATAATTACTGGAAATGCTACTTTACCCGATAAAATTAATTTTTTAAGCTGCACTTCACTGTTTTGAAACCTGTCTTGATTTCCTACAGTTACTATCAATAGCTCTAAACCAAGTAGGGCGTAAACTAAATAAAACGCATAGTCAAGAGTAACAACGTAACCCACTCCATCAGGTAAAGCATCTAATAAACTCAGATGGAAAAAGACAACAGCTAGTAATAAACCACTCAATACCTCGGCGGAAAGTTGATCGAAAGGAAGAAACAATAACAAGTAAGCCACAGCAACAAAGAACCAAAGAGGTAGCAAGTTTTTGATACTGAAACTGAGTAATTCTCTCTTGATATTGATGACAGCATTGAACTGGGAGTATTCTAAGTCTGATTTAGTAGTAAATTTCCGATAGCCTAAAGTCGAATCATTCACTAAAGTATCCTGAAAAAAAGTTATCCTTTGAGGAGTCCAAGAGGTAATTTCTTTAAAAACCTTCTGTTTCCATTCTGGTGACAATTTGTCTGTGGTAGAATCTCGCATCCCAATTAAGTCTATGGCATAAATTAGCTTATCTCTTGTGAGGTCTGCGTGTCGAAATCTGACAGCTAAACGCTGCTCGTCAAAGGGATAATTGTGAAAATCAAACTCTTCATGAAAATCCGCTTTAACTCTATATATTTTATATTTTACGCCATTTTCTTCTCCTTGCTGTATGGGTTCGCCCAGAGTTAACTTTTCTCCAGAATCTAAACGACTGATCCCGTAGTTACTAAACTCAATTTTTTCGGGACTCAGATTACCTTTATATCCAAACCACAAATAAAAATCCACCACATAGGTTGAGTTTCTCTGGTCTAGATAGCTAACTTCATTGATGTCAAGACCTGTATAAACAATGTCAGTTTTTTGCAGGTATTGTTTGCCAATCTGCAAAATATTACCGTTCTTAATTTCTGCTTCTAGATTATCGGAAACTGTCTCAAGATTTGTGATTTTTTGCAGTTGGGTAAAAGCTGAAACAAGAGATCCTTTGTCAAATCTTCCTATAGCAATAGGGACAACCGCAGTACGTACATCGTCAAAATAAAAGCTTCTCGTTCCTGTTTTAACAGCCTTTTCTGGGCTGTTGATCCTCAGCAAACCCTCTTTAAGCCACTCACGGTCTTCTTTAATGTTTTTCCCGGTAAAAGTTTCTTTTGGTAACTCTTTATAGGTCAATAGAGTCCGATCGATTCCTTCCGCAATTGCGCTGGCAGCATCATAGTAAGCAGCAGCAGACCAACCTGGAGCATTTCCGTAAACCTCTTTAAATGTTGTTCTAAATTGTTGAGTTCGATCGTCAGCAACATCATAAATGATGGGAACTGTGGCATAAAGACCGTTAGTAAAAAAACCAGGAATTTTCTGTTCTTCAGGTAATTTGGCAAAATTTTGAGCAATAATCACATCACCTATATCATCACCACCAAACAGGGGAATGTTCAGATTACTATTTTTGAGTTCAGGAATCAATGTAATCACTTGATCGCGATTAGTAGCCAAGACAATAGCTTGCGGCACTTTACCAAGTTTTTTTAGTTCCTGCAATTCCTGAATAATCATCCTATCTGTGGCTTGACTTTGTTTTTTTGGTAGCTCCCACTTGCTTATTATCTCTCCTCCCAATTCTCTAAAAGTCGCATCAACAGTTTGACCTAAGCCTAAACCATAAGCATCGTAGCCGTGAATGATGCTTATTTTTGAATACCCCATCACCTTTTTCAGGTAATTGGCGATAAATCTGCCCTGAAAGCTATCGGCAAAAATTGTGCGAAAATACCAATTATTATCTTCGGTGACTGCATTAGCAGTAGCAGAACCGCTGATCGCTGGAATACCAGTATCTTGATAAATTTTCCCCGCTGCTTTGGATATGCTACTGGAATAGTGGCCAATAACGGCGACTGCTTTTGATTGGACAATATCTTTAGCTATTTTCTCCGCGACATTTACTTTCCCTTGGTCGTCATAGATATCTAACTTCAATAATTTGCCTTGAATTCCGCCGTTTCTGTTTGCCTGGTCGATGTAGAGCTGCACTCCTTGAACCAATGACCTGCCTACTTTTTGGGTTACTTCCTCTACATTACTTAAGGGAGCCGCGATCGCTATAGTTATTTTTTCTTGATTGAGTTTGCTAAAGGTAGCAATAAATACAATTACCATCAGCGTTAAGAGTGCTGTGGCAAGCCAAACGATTGCTTTTTTTCGACGCATATTTACTCCGTACTCTGTAAGAATAAAAATGTAAAGGAAGTATTTTATCAATACTGATTTGATTGCTATAGCAGGAGGCAGGAGGCAGGCATCTTTTTAGCCATCCCGATCTTATCCCTCTTTTGTCACTTTCGGGAGATAATTGTCTGGAACTACTCGTTTGTAAGGCTTTCGCCTTGCGAACCATAAACTATTGAGAATGGCTAAAATCCAGCGATCGCAAGGCGAAAGCCTTTTTCTCTGCTCGAAGTGACAAAAGAGGGTTATGTTTAATTAGGTGGATTTACTTATCAATTCCAAATTGATGCAGAACTACCAGAACTGCGATCGCTAGCGAGTTCCTCGTTATCTGTTTGCGTAAATTCTGAATTAGCAATTAGCAATTAGCAATTAGCAATTAGCAATTAGCAATTAGCAATTAGCAATTAGCCATTAACCTTATTTTTCCCAATAACCCGATAAACATCTACAGTTTGATGCTTACCCTTCAAAGCTAAAGGCCCCCAGTGTTCTACCAAAAACTCTCCCCGAATGTGAGTTAAAGTTTGATGAGCAATTAAAACCCGACAAGTACCATATTGGCGATCTTTTTCGCAGCTTTCCAGCCGAGAAGCGATATTAACACTGTCTCCCAAAAGTCCATATTCCGATCGCTCTTTTCCTCCTAAACTACCAGCGACTATTGGCCCGGTGAAAATCCCAACTCGCATTTGAATCACTGGTAACTTTCGCTGCTGCCAATCCTGATTGAGTGCATGAAGGCGATCGCCCATAGTCAAAGCGCAAGAAACGGCGGCCCTAGCATCCTGTGCAATCTCCTTCGGTGTCGTGCGAGGAATGGGTACGCCAAATGCTGCCATAATGCCGTCCCCTGTAAACTTATTAATAATACCGTGATGGCTTTGTACTGCTTCAGTCAAAACACTGAGATATTCATTCAGCCACTCCATCAACTTTTCTGGTGGCATTTGTTCCGAAATCGTGCTGAAATCCTTAATATCAGTAAATAGCATCGTCGCTACCAACTTTTGCCCCGGCAATTTACCATCTTCAATTAGGCGATCGCGACTTTTCCACAATACCGCCGCCACTTCTGGGGAAGTATTCTGCCCCAACAACCGCATCACAGTTTTTTGCTGCTGCTGCACTTGATGGGCTCGATAAGCTACCACCGTTGCGCTTGTACAAATAAAAGCCAAAGCAGGAGTAGCTACGGGAACCCATTTATAGTCAATGAATAGCGCCAAACCCATAGCGCAGAGGATACCTAGCAGCGTTGGGCACCCCAGAGCAAAGGCCAGAGGATGGCGGCTACACCATGCTAGACTGCTGCCAACCAATGCCCAAGAACCAATCCAGAGCATTTCTACCCATTCTGGCCAAAACCCGAACAAAGGGCGATCGCCCGCAACTGCATCCAAAATCTGGCTGACCATTTGAGCGTGAACTAGCACCCCTGGCATTTTCGGGCTTGTTTCCTTAGCGGGACTATAGGGCGTTAAAAACAAATCTCTGCTACTGGGGGCTGTAGTGCCAATTAGCACAATTTTGCCTTTCACCAATTTGGGATCGACCTGACCATACAATAGCTGGGAGATGTTGATTTGTTGCGCTCCAGAGTCGTGAGAGCGGTAATTAAGCAGGATTTGATATCCTTTATCATCAATATTTTCATACCCTCCAGAATTAGCTTTTAAAGGCAGAAAACTTGCTTTCCCCCAATAGATCAGATTCTTATTATCCGGGTCATTTTGGGGAATGATGTTCCGAGCAGACAGATAACTCATCGCCAGCCGTAGGGAAAATGAGAAGTCTTTTCCACCAAACATTAAATTACGGCGTACAGTACCGTCGGGGTCAAGTACAATGTCGTTAATGCCGATGCGTTCTGGAGGTACTCCAGGGGGTGCTGGAATTCCCAAAGATGGATCGTCACCGAGATTTTTAATGGCGATGATTTTCGGAGACTTAAGGATGGCCGTAAGTCTTTTATTTCCAGGTTCGTAGGGGATCTCTCGGTACAAATCCATACCAATAACTTCCGGTTGAAACTGGGATAATTTTTCCAACACTCGGGCGATGACTTCATCGGAAAGGGGCAGTCGATTGAAAACTTTTTTATCATCCTCTGTGATCGTGACTACTAGCAGGCGCGGGTCTGGCCCCAGGTCGGGTTGAAGTCGCACCATTGAGTCGAAAACCATCAATTCTAAGGTTTGCAAGCCTCCGATCTGACGCACTCCGAATACAAAACCTGTCACGGCTACAGTTGCGATCGCCACTGCATATAGCCCTGTGAAGTCTGGCCATTTTTTAATCAACCGGGGAAACTTTATTTTCACGATCGCCCTGGATATGAAACAAAACCCTACTGATGCTGACGATCGGCTTGGGTTTCTCGTTACGGCGCAGCGCAAGCCTGCAATTAACAATTAAAAAATAAAAATGAACTCTCACCAATTTTAATTTTTAATTATTAATTTTTAATTTCCCTTTCAATTAGTCATTGCCCGGATTTTTGCCCTGTTAATCGTTCAATTCTATCTAAAGCCGTGCTTTCTCCTACTTTGTCCCCCGTGTCTTGGGCGATCTGCAAGGCTCGCTGATAGGATTCTAGAGCTTTGGGGGACTGACCCAGGCTTTCGTAAATGGCACCCATGTTGTTGAGCAAGCGTCCGACGCTGGTTTGGTCGCCAATCGCTTCTAGCATCACTATAGCCTGTTGGAAATAGATCAGAGCTTGAGAATCTTTACCGAGCTTGCGATAGGTGAGCCCCATGTTGTTTAAAAGCCGTCCGACACCTGCGCGATCGCCAATTTCCCGACGAATTGCTAAAGCTTGCTGGTAAAATTCTAAGGCTCTGGAATACTGACCCATGTTGTAATAAATGCCGCCCATGTTGTTGAGGGTGCGGCCTAAGTCGCGGCGATCGCCAACTTCGGTGCGAATTGTCCGCGCTTGCTGGTAAAACTCTAGGGCTTTGGGGTATTGACCTTGGTCGCCGTAAACTGCTGCTATGTTGTGGAGAGATTCTCCCTCTCCAGCGCGATCGCCTTCAGCTTTTGCTAGCTGCAAAGCTTGTTGATGCAGTTGCATCGCTACAGAAAGTTTATCCCCAGCGCGGTTAACCACGCCGATTAGATTCAGGGTATGACCAATGTTGCGGCGATCGCCTATTTCCCGATTTATGACCAAAGCTTGCTGCAAAACTTCCATTGCTTTGTCATATTCCCCCATGTCAGTGTAAACTTCACCGATACTATTGAGGGTTGCTCCCACACCTTTCTTGTCCCCTAGTTGTTGGCGGATTGCCAAAACTTGTTGATAAGTTTCCACCGCATTTTGAAATTCACCTTTGCGGTATTGCTCAGCACCCTTTTGAGAAAGTTGGTTTGCTTCTGTTTTGCGGTCTGTGGCGGCGATGGGACTAACATCCCCTGGAATTGGCGCAAAGGCGATCGCGCTCGATCTTTCCCCTCCAGTCAGTACAGGTGAGATGGCGATCGCAATAGCTGCGAGATAACGGAAGTGGTGATGGCAATACACCAAGTGAATCCTCCTTTAGCAAGATGTAAATTTTACGATTGAGTCTTCTGCCAATTTCTACATCTTTCGACTGAGAACAACCGGGAATATTAGAGTCAGTCTCGATCGTAAATACACCCTAGCAAACTCAGACTAAAACTTGCCACTAATTGAAAATTCAAATTTTAAAATAGGTGTTGCCTAAGCTTTTCTGAGAATTTTGTCAAGAGGAGGTAGAAGTCAGCTTAAATGCGCCCTAGCAAAACAAGCAATTACTCAAACATTCCAGGGAAACTCTAGTAATGAATACCCTATAGTATATAGTATTTTTGGGTAATTTCTGCTTAAATCCTGAGTTAATCAAAGATATGGATGATAACACTTGGAAAAACGATTGCAACTGGTTAGAGTCTATAATCCGCAATTCTGCTCCTTTCTCTGACGGGTGGACAAAGGCACGGATCGTACAGCTAGCTTATCCCGATCCCTCTGGCACTGCCAGTCCAACTACTGAGGAAATCGTCACTAGATTGCGATCGCTATGCGATTTGAAGCAGTATCCCATGTTTGCCGAAAAAGTGAATGTAGATTATGTAATAAACACTCTCAACCGTTGGCATAATCGCCAATTTACTCAAGCTTTCAGTCGCAATTTCGAGATTTACGCCGATTGCGAGCATCCTAATATATTTTTAGTCACCAGCACTGCTAGCACTTCTCTAAATATAGACCGAGAACTGCCACCAAAGCGTTTTCGACCTCTATTTAATGTTGATGAATTAGCTCAGATCGTCTTATCTTCTGGATGCGAACGCTTAACGATGCGAATTCACGGCTATGCGACTCCTGGATCTATTTTCTATAATAATTTTATTAATGAAGCCGAGTCATTAACTCTCAAAGATCCGATTAAAAATATCGCGACTTTGGAAGAAAATCATTTTTATATTGGCTATCACTGGCCGAGCGAAAAACCGCTTGTCAGTCCCGGACTCTGGGCTGACTATCGCTATAATTGGGGAATTATCCTCAAATTTTTGATTGTCCTCGGTGTTTTAACATTTATTTCTGGTTCCTTGTTATATTTTCTGCTTAAACTGTTAGTAGTACCTCTACTTTTATCTTTTGGTTACTTCCCAGAATTAGCTAACTTTTGGCAATGGCTAAAGTTTCGGGAGACAGCAGAATTGGCAGTACAATGGCATTGGATTATTGTCACCGTATTTATGCTCTCCCTGTTAGTGGTACAAATGATGCGGATCATTGTTTATCAGCGCGATCGCTATCGGGCCATTCACTACGGAGCTCCCGATTTTTCTGAATTCTTTTGGCGGCTGGATCGAGCATTAGGAATAGATGAAAATCAATCAGTCAAGGCTAAATTTTCTAATCGATCGGGGAAGGTAGAAGCAGAAAGTGAGGACAAAAAAGAAGCTAAAGCAGCTAAGAGTAATTCTAGAATTGCTGTCAATTTAATGGGACACAGTTTAGGTGCTTTGGTAGTGGTCAATTCCTTACGAATTTTGTCTGATAGATTTGGGAAAGATGATATAGACGTAGATGATAAGCGAGAGATTGGAGATTATTTAATATTGGATAAATTAATTATGTCTGCACCAGATATCCCTTTAGAGTTTTTGCGGGAAGGACGTAATAATTATGTACGTTCAGCTATTCTTCGTTGTCAGAAAATTTATTTATTTTCCAGCGATCGCGATATTGTTCTCCGCTATCTTTCTACTCTAGCTAACTGGTGGGTTGAACCCAGTTTAGAAATGTCTGGCTTGCGGTTGGGAAATATTTATCTAAAAGAAGTAAATGAAGGATCGAAACCAGTAAATAAATCGGAAGATACGACCAAAAGTTATGCACCTTACATTCGCATTATGGTTCGTTCTCAACTAGCAGCTAACCCCACTTCGGCTTATGAGTTATTTGAAAAATTCAACTATATCGATTGTTCGGAAATGAGAGGAGTCAATAGCGTAAAATTGCCTTTAAACAAGTTTACAAGTCTCGCCATTGACTTGATTAATATAGTTTCTTTCTTATTCGGTAAAATTGATGCTCATGGAGGATATTTTTGGACTGAAACTCCCAGTTTTGCTGTGGTTAAGTTTTTGCTAACAAATCAGCACATTTCTGAGGAAGAGATGGAAGCTGGAATTAACAGTTTGATTGACAATTCTATCCGCTTTTGGCCGAGTCAGCCATTGCTTTGTAAGAAGTGATTGGTAATGGCTAATGGCTAATCGCTAATTGCTAATGGCTAATGGCTAATGGCTAATGGCTAATTGCTAATTGCTAATTGCTAATTGCTAATTGCTAATTGCTAATTACCCATCCTCCGCATCTCCCCCATCTTCCCCATCCTCCCCATCCTCCCCATCCTCCCCATCTTCCCCATCTTCCCCTCTTTCCCTAGCCCCTAGCCCCTAGCCCCTAGCCCCTTCTTCTCTAATTGGTAATTGTTATTCCCTTATTTTTCACCCTTATTACTTCGTAATTACTTAGTTTTCATAGTATGAACACCATCCCAATCATCAGGCGGTGGTACTTCTAAATAAAGGCGCGATCGCTCAAGGTGAACTTCCACAGCCATATCCGTTGGGCGCATTAGCTTCGCACTCTCAAAATAACTAATAGCTTGATGAAAATTTCCACAAATATAAGCCTCTCTACCCCGCTTATATAATTCTAAAAATTGTTCTATTTCCCCAGTTAATGGCACTGTTTGCCGATCGATTAACTCATAAATACTTACGGCTTGATTTTTGCCCTTAACCCGCACTTTATCTAACTCCCGTACCCAAATTCGGTCGCGACACAAATTATAAGTAAACTCACTCAAAATAATATCGCAGCCATACTGTTTCGTCAGTTCTTCCAAGCGAGAACTTAAATTCACCGCATCTCCAATCACCGTATAATCCATCCGCTTTTCCGAACCAATATTACCCGAAACTACCTCCCCCGAACTAATCCCAATTCCAATCTTAAAGTTAGTCTCACTAGGTCGAGAAGTATTAAATTCTTTCAACCGCCAGCGCATTTCCAAAGCTGTTTCAATCGCCATCCAAGCGTGTTCCTTCAAAGGCAAAGGTGCTCCAAAAACCGCCATCAACGCATCACCAATAAACTTATCTAAAGTTCCTTCATAGCGAAAAACAGCTTCTACCATTGTCTCAAAATACTGATTTAAAAGCGCTACCACTTCCGATGCGCCTAAATTTTCTGTAATCGTCGTATATCCCCGAATATCTGAAAATAAAATAGTCACATCTTTACGTTCACCTACCATCATCGCCCCTTCACCTAAAGCCATTACTTGCTCAACTACTCCAGGGGTCATATAACGATACATTGTAGTTTTCATCCGCTTTTCTCTCGAAATATCTTCGAGCACTACAATACCGCCACGCACCCCCCCTTCAGGATTAGTTAGGGGGTTGACAGTTAGATTCAAACTACGTTCAACTACTGTAACTTGAGAACGAGGAATTGGAACCGCACATTGAGGATAACCCAGGGGAGAATGAGTAATATGAAAGGGAGCTTGAGCATTAGTAACTACTGGAATTTGACCTGATTCGGGGCTATTTTCTCCCCAAGCGTAAAAGATATCGGGATCGTTGCGATCGGGAATTGTCAGAATATAAGTTTCTCCTTCCTCTGCAAATTCTGGCGATTCTATTAATAAACCCACAGTTAAAGTTTGTTCCGGTACATAATGTCTAGCCGCATTCCTCAAACTGTCTTCTAGTCGAAATCGTATATTGTCAATAGGTACAACTTCCCAAACATAGCGATCGACCAGTCTCTCTTCCCAAAGTTGTCGATTCTGTTTACCATTGGGTTGATCGATGGGACAACCAAGTAATCCTAAAGCGGCTTCATTAATCGTGACAATTCGACCCTGCATATCCGTAGAAATCACAACATCTGTGAGACTTTGTAAGATGTCTTTCTGATATTGCTTTTCCACTAAAACATTTTCAAATAATTGCGAGTTTTGGAGGGCAATACCTGCTTGAGCATTAAAAGCCCGCAAAAATTCTTCATCAGAATTAGTAAAACTACCTTGATTTTTATTAATTAACTGAGTAACACCGATTAGTTCGCCTTTGGCGTTATAAACTGGCATACAGAGCATATTTCTCGTCTCATAACCAGTACGATGATCGGTACTCGGATCGAAGCGAGGATCGGTATAAGCATCATTAATATTGAGAGTTTGACCAGTAGAAGCTACATAACCAGCAATGCCTTTATTGGCAGGAATACGGATTTCCATTAGGGTTTTGCCGTCGGCTTTGGCTACTTTTGTCCAGAGTTCGTTGGTTTCTTTACTCAGTAGAAATAGGGTACTCCGATCGGCTTGCATTAAATCGCGGGCTTGCTCCATTACAGCTCGCAAAGTTGTTTCTAAGTCAAGGCTTTGCCCTAATGTTGTTGTCGCTCTCAAAAGTGCAGCAACTCCTCGCTGGTTGCGGGCGGCGACATAGAAAGATTGACAACTTTCAAGAATAATTCCAATTGAGTCGGCAAAAGCACGAAATTGTTGTTCGTCTTCTTCATTAAAAGGCTGATTCCCTGCTTTGTTTAAGAGCCGTACTACTGCTACCGGAGCATTTTCGCTCTTGGTGCTGAAAATCGGCATACAAAGAATTGTATGGGTTTCATACCCTGGGAGTTCGTCAACTTCCCGGTTAAATAGGGGATGATTATAAGCGTCAACTACATTGAGACATTCTCCGGTATTGGCAACGTGACCCAAAATACCGACGTTCATTGGGAGGCGAATTTCTTGAGCTTTTTTGGTAGTTGGATCGACGGTTTTATACCAAAGTTGAGCTTTATTTGAGTTAACTAAAAATATAGTTGTGACATCGGCTTGCAGAATCTGACCAATTTTGAGGGTGAAGGCATCTAAAAGTTGCTCTAAAAGAGTTTCTAGAGCTTCATTGTTGATGAGGTCGATCGCACGCAGAAATTGCTGAAATTCAGCGGTGATAAAGTCCAGCAGGCAGACAAATTCGGCAACTGGCAGATCCTTCACGCGGGCGGCTAATGCCCCCATGCGATTGACTTGAGTGAGTGTAGCCAGAACGCTACCAGCATTGGAGAATGTCATGTTAACTGCTTTTTCAGGGGGTAGGGTGGCCCTTGGCTTGGCTGATGTTTTGTTCTGAGGCTCCCCAAACTGTGGAAACTTTTCCGGCTTCACTGCTTGGGCAAGTCGTTTTACTCGATCGCGAACTTCCACCTGCCTGTAATATGTGCTTTTAAATCATTTTTAACAACCTTGATGTTGCTGCCCACTCTGCTAATATAAGGTGAAGTTAGGTAAAACACAAAACTAAGGGGTTTGTTTTGTGGGGATAAGTGGAAAATAATTAGTCTGGAAGTTAGTTCATAGGTTTTTTTGTTGGGGAGAATGGGATTTTTCTGCTGGGTGGAATTGCGGCGATCGCGTGTGCCCCCCGAAGGGCGCAGTCTGCTATGCCTAAGTTATTTCCCAATACTATGTCAAATTTAATGTTAAACCCGATCGGGGAGTAGGTGCGATCGATCCCTCCTACCCCCCTTAAAAAGGCTAGATAGCAACCGCCAAGACTATTTAGGACATTCTAAATCGATCGAACCGTTTGGCTGAGTTCTCACAACGAAGTCCTTACTTTTATTCTCTTTCCCTTCTTTCCCTAGCCCCTAGCCCCTAGCCCCTAGCCCCTAACCGCCTTGGCGGTTGGAACTATGCGGCTTTTGGCAGTGACTCAGCCAAGATTACCGATTCATAGTACCGCCGCAGTTGGTGAGTGGCAGCGGCCCAACCCCAACGTTCAGCTTCAATACGGGCGTTTTGGCGGAGGGTTTCGCCTTCTTGGGGTTGGGCAAATAAGCGCTGAGTAGCTGCGATCGCACCTTCCTCATCTGCTGGGTCAAATAAATAGCCGTTAACACCATCGGTGACAATATCGGGGATTCCCCCTGACCTTGCCGCGACTACGGGCGTACCCGCAGCCATCGCTTCTAGGAGCACTAAGCCTAGTGTTTCGGTGCGGGAGGGAAAAATGAAGGCATCGGCACAAGCGTAGGCTGAGGCGAGTTCTCTGCCTCGGAGATAGCCTGCAAAATAGGTGGGAGTACCGGCGAAATATTGTTCTAAAGTTTGGCGGTGGGGGCCATCTCCGACTAAGGCGAGGCGGGCGTTAGGAATTGATGCTAAGACGGGTTTGATGCGATCGATTTCTTTTTCTGCACCGAGGCGACCGACGTAGAGTAAGAGTGGGCTCTCTGGATTGCCTTGGCTGAGGCGATCGCGCATTTCTGGCGTTGCAAACTGGGGTTGATACATCTCCGTATCTACGCCTCGCTGCCACAAGTCTACACGCTCAATACCGTGCGATCGTAACTCTTCCACCATCGCCGTTGAAGTACAAAGATTTAACTCAGCCTGATTATGAGCTCCCTTTAGTAATTCCCACAACAAAGGCTCAAGCATTCCAAAACCATAATGGTGCAGGTATTTTGGCAAATGAGTGTGATAAGAAGCCAACAGCGGAATATTCAACTTTTTGCCATAGTACAAACCCGCCAGTCCCAAAATAGCCGGATTAGCCACATGAATAATATCTGGTTGAAACTCTTCTAGTTTCTGTCCAATTGACGGACGCGGCAATGCCATTTTCAATTCCGGGTACATCGGCAACGGAAAGCCTTCAACACCGTAAATTGTGGCTCCTTTGTACTCTGTTAGCCCACCATCTGGGGAAAAAATTAGAACTTTATCGCCAGCGCGTTGTAGGTGTTCAACTGTGTGAATCAACCGCGTGACAATCCCATCTATTTTCGGCAGAAATGTTTCAGTAAAAAGAGCGACTCTCATACAAAATTGCTTAGGTAACTGATATTTGTAGCCTCTTTGCAGTGTCGGAATTAGTAATCGGATATACTTCCTCGCTGGGTGTTAGCAAGTTTGCCATACCTTCTTTAAGATTTTGGTGCTGTTCCTGCACAAATTCGGAAATATCTTCAATATTGATAATCCAATCCTGCGCGTAATGAACCAAAATTTCCCCCCTTAAACCTAACTGAATAGCCCGCCTCTCTTCTTGGGAACCGTTGGGGTGATGGTCGGGGTCCCATTGCAGCCTCACAGATGAATTTTTAGCCGCTTGTTTCCATTCTTTTTCACTAGCATAAACCTCTGAAACAAAAGTAGAATGTACGGCTGCGGTCAAAACTTCATCAAAAGCACTTCGCTTTAAGCGGACAGCGAGAATTACTTCTTGACCCTCTTTTGTCCCCCACCCGGAACGGTACATCATCCAGAGAAAGTTAGGCTTAATCCAACTCATGCGGCTGAGTTTAAATTCCCCACCAAAATAACCATGTAAAGCTGCAAAGTCGCCAATAGCTGGGCGATAGGCTTGGTAGACTACTATGGAATTTTCGTCAAATTGTGCCAAAATATGACGACCAGCTTTTGGCCATCGGCTTACTTGCGTTAGGTAAGGTAAGGTTAGCAGATTCATGCTAACTAACTCCGATCGAGAGGTTCTTTGGGCAAGGTACAAATTCCATGAATTCCAACTGAGAAAATCACCGCACCTAAAAGCAGTCCCATTCCTTCAGCAAAGCAGTTAATTCTGTGAATTTCCTGTGCTGTTTTGGCAACAAAAACATCTTTCTCACTTGCATTAGGCGACTGACTAACTTGGCGTTAGTTTTTGTAACTTGCTTCCAGGGCGGCCCATTCTGGCAGGAAGTAATAACCACATACTAAACTAGCTGAAAGTCCCGGTAAAACAACTAAAAGCAGCAGAATTATAACTCGGCTTTTCATTTTTTTATTTCAGGACTTCCATATTCAGAGGCAATAGAAACATTATATTGCCCCAACCATCCTACCTTAGTTTACCGCCACTTAACTTTAGGCAATATTTCATTTTTGTCAACGCGGTGCTTGTATTTAATCGCAAAATTCAGCAAGGAATCTATCAACGAGTCTGACAAACAGTGGGGCTGTAAACCCAGACTCAGTAAACTGGTATTTTTGGCATTGAAGTAGTGTTCTTCCTTCTCAACTCTGGGATTTTCCAGATGGTTGATTTCTACATTTATTCCCATTGCTGTGCCAGCTTTCTTAACCATCATTGCCAAGTCACCGACGCTAAACATTTCGGTAAATTGGTTGAAGACACGAAATTGACCTGGTTCAGCGGGATTTGCGATCGCAATTTCCATACATCGCACCGTATCCCGAATATCCAAAAATCCTCTCGTTTGTCCTCCACTTCCATAAACCGTTAACGGATGACCAATAGCAGCTTGAATGCAGAATCGGTTCAGGGCAGTTCCAAATACTCCATCGTAGTCTAAGCGGTTAATTAACAGTTCATCCATCCCGGTTTCTTCTGTTAAAACGCCGTAGACTACCCCTTGATTCAAATCTGTGGCGCGTAGACCCCAGATTTTGCAAGCAAAGTGAATATTGTGGCTGTCATGAACTTTACTTAAATGGTAAAAAGATCCCGGCTGTTTGGGATAAGGAAGAGTATCTTTGCGACCGTTGTGTTCGATAGTGATATAGCCTTCTTCTATATCAATATTGGGAGTGCCGTACTCGCCCATCGTTCCCAATTTCACTAAGTGACAATCGGGGAAATCTTCCCGCATAGCATAGAGGATGTTTAGCGTTCCGACAACATTGTTAACTTGAGTAAGTACAGCGTGTTCGCGGTCAATCATTGAGAAGGGTGCCGATCGCTGTTCGCCAAAATGCAGTATCGCTTCGGGTTTAAACTTGCGAAGGGAACTGCTGAGGAAATCATAATTGGTGATATCACCTACGAACAGTTCAATGGACTTGCCAGTTAAATCATGCCAGCGCTGGAGGCGTTGTTGAATGGGTGCAATAGGAGTGAGGGTTTCTGTGCAAAGTTCGAGATCCCAATGCCGCCGCACAAAACTGTCCAGAATGCCAACTTCATAACCTCGATTGGAAAGGTAGAGCGCGGTTGCCCAACCGCAATAGCCATCGCCACCAATAACCAGGACTTTCATAAATCAGGGATAAATCTTGCTTGCCAATACTGGGTAAATGTATCAGGTAATGGTGCAATATGAACCTTTTAAACTACAACCTCATGGGCAAAACTAGCCCAGCGGACAAACTCGAAGGGCCCGGCGACTGCACCCCAGATGTGCTCGTCAGTTTCGGGATCTAACCCTCTGTCGTGACTGATGAATTTGTGTTCATCGATCTCAAATTCGCTGTCAAGGTAGGTAGTTTGACCTTTGCGGACTACGGTGCAGCCTTTGCCGGGTTCGACTCGACCGAGGAAACTGTTGCCCGTCCATTGGGTGATGAAGGTGCATCCGGGGAGTTTTTTGATAGTTTCGGCTTTGAGGGCTTGGAGGCGCACAGGGTCGCGGGATGAGCCGTAGAATTGTTCTTCGTTTTCGATCGCGTAGTTTTCGATCTCGATGCAATTAACTGCGGGGACTAATTTTAATACTCGAACTCGGTAGGGTTGATTGATTTGATAGTCGTAGGCTTGCTCTAGGTAAAGGCTGATTCCTCCTAATAATTCTACGGGGAGGGGGCGCATACAGACGCGGATGTGGGCGAAGAAGGGGGGGTTTTCAAAGGCTTGGGGTTGGTTGCTGAAGTCGGAGGCCATCCAGCGGGCGAGGGTGGCAATGTCTGTGGAATTGGTCATTTGAAGAGGAGTTGGTAGTTGGTAATAGGTCTTTGGGAGGGCGGTGGTTATGCTGAACTTGACCGATCCCAGAATATTTTAAGGGGAAAGCGATCGCTTGTGAATGACGAATTGGCTTCATCAATTAAAATTTCAATACCAAAGTTAAGTTTTTATAGCAGACTTTCTCAAATAGAATTAGGAGCAATATGACAGCGCAGCCACTCAGTAAATTCATCGCGGGCAATCGCGCTTGATGCAACTTGTAATATAATTTTTTCTTGTTCTTCCATAGGTGCAGAAATCTCAAATCCATTCAAAACTAAAAAGACTTCCATTGCTGCGTGACCGATGCGTTTGTTGCCATCTAAGAAAGGATGATTTTTAATCAAAGTAAATCCAAGGGCTGAAGCTTTTTCGATGATAGTTGGGTAAAGTTCTTCCCCGCCAAATGTCATGCGTGGCTGAGCTAAAGCTGACTCTAAGGTTCCTAAATTAGGGATGCCAAATGCTCCGCCAGACTGCTCAATAATGCACCGATAAAGTTCTAAAACTTCAGTTAAAGTTAGATAGCGCATTACGCCAGCCTTTGGTAAAGTTCCGCATTCTTTTTGAGTACGTATTCCATAGCATTCTGGAAAGATTTTTCTGGTGGTGCGAGCAAGTTTTCAGTATCAGCAAGCAGTAATGCTTCTACGGAAATACCAAAGCGATTGGCGGTTACTTGAGCTTGCAAAGATTCGATCGCTGCAATCTGTTCTTGAGATTGTCGCTCTAAAGTTTGGTAACTTTCCAGAGAGACACTATCTCTAGCTTGAGCTTCTAGATGATTTTGCAACTCTTTTACTTTAGCTTGCAAAGATGCGATCGCCACGCTCTGTTCTTGATATTGCTTCTGCAAAGCTTTGTAGCTTTCTAGCAATTCCTTTGACTGTGCAACAGAATTTTCCGGGGACTCAGCCTTACCACTGTCGTGACTTTGGCCCTCAGTTGTTTGATCTTTCAATTTTGAAACCTGTTTCGGAGATCCCGAACCATGTTGCAAGGAAAAAGTTAACTCTGCTCCATTGCTAGACTTGAGCAACTCGCTGTGAGCAATGCGCTCCAATAGCTCAGACTTTGATATGCCGAGCTTTTCTGCGATCGCCGTCAGACGATTAGCCGCTGTCGGTGTCAGCGAGACTCCGACCTTGACTTTGCTCTCTAAATATGTTTCAACTACGTTTGGTTTGTTTTTTGGCATTGGTATTTTCCAGTAAATGTAGGGGGTTAATGTAACTTATCTTTCTGCCTTTGAAGGGGTAGCCTTGCGACAGGAAAAAGTCTGTCAATTCGCTAACTGAAAAAAATTAAACCCGCGATCGCTACACCAAACCCAATCAAACCCACCCAGATAAACCGATTATCCTTCGTATTTACCTTACTCAAATCTATCGGCTCTGATATCACCAGCTTAGGCTTCGACGGCTTTACCGTCCCGCCAGCGCCACCTTTCAAAGCACTAGACTGATTATCGCCTAAAGCTCCCAAATCGGGAATTTCCACCAGCCATTCAGGGCGCTTGCTCAACTTAGGCGCTTCCAGAATATAGAGCAAACCACGAGCTTGTTCGCGAGTGTCTATACTAGGATGGCGGACAAGTTTCTTACAAAGCGCGATCGCCTCCTGAGTTTCTCCCGCCGCATCCAAGGCCGTCACCAGCCACATCTGCACCTCACCCCCTAAACGGGAACCGCGATCGACCAAAGCACTAGCCGCTTCAAAATGGCGCACCGCATCCCCGTACTGGCCCCGTTCAAAAACCGCCTTGCCAGTTGCGTACTCAGACTGAACAACTTCTAACTGATCTGAACTCACGATCGCTATCTCAAAACTCAAAATTCACCGACCCAAATCCAACGAGCCTATAACTCATCGTAGCTTTGCGACATATTGTTATCGTTATCGCGTTTCGAGCCTAACAAATCTAATTGTTCTACCCTGATTACTGGCGTAGAGCGATTAGCACCCGTATTGCGATCTTGCCAGTAATCGAACTTCAAAGACCCCGTAACCCCAATTTGGCTACCTTTGTGGACATAAGTACCAGCAATCTCCGCAGTTTTACCCCAGATCTCCAAAGTAAACCAGTCTGGTTCCTCAGTATTGCGAGAGCGCCGTTTGACTGCCAGCGTCAACTTGCACTTAACACTACCAGAATCAAAATACTTTATTTCAGGTTCTCCGCCCACGCGGCCCACAAGAGTGACAACATTGAGACTCATAAATTCAGTTCCGGCTTTTATGATGAAACAGCATCCACAATAGAGAAATAGTTCTTTGACCAGACAATCAAGGTCTGGGCTTTATCCTGATTTCGTCCCCTCTTTCGACAATATAGATTATGGATTCTAGGGGAACGTCAGCTCAACAATGAGCTATTCTGACTAGACTCAGGATCAAAAACGTAATAGAATCCACCTTGGTTACATTTTAGTTACATTATAGGTTGCGGATTTTGAGAAATCAAGTATCTAACTTAACAGTACTACGGATGCTCAAAATAATCGATCGCAACCAATGCTCAAGTTCTGAAACGATTAAATCGTCAGTAAAAGACGCTAAAACCTACCCCCGGACTGGAGGAAAGTCACGACCGAGGAGCTAGTTGCAAGACTAGGATAGCAGACCGCCATTCGGCAAAAGGATTGCGCCCGGAAACCCTAGCAATAGGGATATTAAGGCTGGAAAGCCTTAAGAATCCCCGCGTCTTCAGACCGGGGAGTGTCAATGCACACAGTAGCATTTAAGTTTAGGGTACAAACCAGTGGGTTTTCTCAGTCGCTTTTCCTTATCCCGTGATATGGGTATCGACCTCGGTACTGCAAACACACTCGTGTACGTATCCGGCAAAGGTATCGTTCTTCAAGAACCATCTGTAGTTGCCATCGATCAAGATTTGAAAATCCCGCTCGCAGTCGGAGAAGAGGCAAAAAAAATGCTGGGGCGTACCCCTGGTAATGTTATCGCCCTCAGACCCCTGCGCGATGGCGTGATTGCGGACTTTGACACAGCAGAGTTAATGCTCAAGCACTTTATCCGGCGGGTTCACGAAGGCAGAACCCTAGTTGCACCCCGGATAGTGATCGGCATTCCTTCTGGCGTTACCGGAGTTGAACGCCGGGCCGTCATGGAAGCTGCTTCTCAAGCGGGAGCCAGAGATGTCCGGTTAATTGATGAGCCAATTGCCGCTGCGATCGGGGCTGGATTGCCAGTTGCCGAAGCTACTGGCAACATGATTATAGACATTGGTGGGGGGACAACAGAAGTCGCCGTGCTCAGCTTGCAGG
The DNA here is from genome assembly GCF_000332155.1 of Kamptonema formosum PCC 6407. Lineage (GTDB taxonomy): Bacteria > Cyanobacteriota > Cyanobacteriia > Cyanobacteriales > Microcoleaceae > Kamptonema > Kamptonema formosum. Next base: position 262,116 of record NZ_KB235898.1, read on the forward strand.
GTACGGTGTTGAGCGAGTCCGTGCGCGTTGCCGGTGACGAGCTCAATGAAGCCATCATCCAGTACATGAAAAAAGTTCATAACTTAGTAATTGGAGAACGTACCGCTGAAGATATCAAAATTCAAATCGGTTCTGCCTATCCAACTTTAGAAAACGACGATATCACGATGGAAGTACGCGGCTTACACCTGCTCTCAGGCCTACCGCGAACGATTACGATTAAAGGGCCAGAAGTCCGAGAAAGTATGTCAGAACCGCTTTCAGTAATCGTGGAAGCTGTCAAGAGAACTCTAGAGCGCACTCCTCCAGAACTCGCAGCAGATATTATTGACAGGGGAATCATGCTAGCTGGGGGTGGAGCCTTAATGAAAGGGTTGGATACTCTGATTAGCCATGAAACCGGCATCGTTACTCACGTCGCCGCTGACCCTTTATCCTGCGTGGTTTTGGGAACTGGTCGAGTCTTGGAAAATTTCAAACAATTAGAACGGGTGTTCAGTGGGCGATCGCGAAATCTCTAAGAAGTCTATCTTGGATTTTGGATTTTGGATTTTGGATTCAATCTAAAATCTAAAATCGCTACCTCAATCTAAAATCTAAAATCTAAAGTCTGAAATTATGCTAAAAAACACACTGCGTCGATGGTGGGATCTGCGATTGCAAATCGCTATGCTGGGTATAGCTCTAAGTGGAGCCTGGTTAATTCGAGAAACTCAAGGTCAAGCATTATTTGAGGTCTATGGTTGGGTTTCTCGCCCTTTCCAAGTAAATGCCTCCGAACAAGAGCAATTGCTCAATGCCCGTACTAAAGAACTCCAAGACCGCTTAACAGAATTACAAGCCCAAAATCAGAAGCTACAACAGCTTTTAGGTTATGTTGCTACCCAGAAAACTAAAGGAATTGCAGCCCCCATTATCGGTCGAAGTGCAGACCATTGGTGGCAACAAGTAACTTTAGGTCGAGGTAGTAAAGATGGTATCCGCAAAGGGTTTATTGTTATGGGCCCAGGCGGTTTAGTAGGACGGATTATTAATGTCACTCCTAATACAAGTGTTGTCGTTTTGATTAGCGATCCTACTAGCCGAGTTGGTGTCGCTATAAGCCGCAGTCGTCACATGGGTTTCCTGCGGGGAAAAGGAGACAAAGCGAAAAATCGGGCTGTGATGGAGTTTTTTGATAATGTTCCGAATGTCAAGCCAGGAGATATGGTCTCAACTTCATCTTTCAGCCAATTGTATCCGGCTGGGTTGCCAGTAGGCAGGGTGGAGTCTTTGGATATGAACAAAAGTCCAGCCCCTGAAGCTATAATTGAATTCTCGGCATCGATTAATTCTCTGGAATGGGTGGTAGTTTATGCACACGAAGAACCCTCGGAGATAGCTCTTCCTCAAAATGCCCCTTCAAAGATTAATTCCGCTCAAAATCAGTCTTCTCAAGAGGAAGGAGGCGAAGAAAAGCGATGACTTATTTCTCTAGGATGTCTCTGGGTTCTCGCCATTTTCTCCACTGGGGTGTAACGATCGCTTCTGTAATCGTGTGCATTTTGATTTTACCTACTCGTCTCCCCGGAATGGAACTTCTGGGAATTGGCCCTAACTGGCCGTTAATTTGGGTAGTGGCTTGGAGTATTAGGCGCAAGCGGACGCTAATGGAAGCTATTGTGGGCAGTATAGCTGTGGGCTTCCTCCAAGATGCCATGACTGCTCCTCACCCAACTCATGCGGTGAGTCTAGTTATAGTAGGAGTTTTGACGATTGTATTGCAGAAAATGCGCTCTATTCCGCCAGAAATTATTGAAAAAGACCCCATACCTATAGCCTTAATTGTGTTTGGCATGGCTGTGGTAGCGGAGACAGTAATGGCTTTTCAGTTTAGTTGGATTGGGGAAAGTAATTTAGGAGAAATTTGGACTTACCATCAACGAGTAGCTTTGTGTTCTGCTATTCTTAGCAGTCTTTGGGCTCCGGTGATCTATTTCCCTCTGAATCGATTGTGGGATATAACGAGTAATTGGGAATCTTAATTTTGGGAATTGGGAATTGGGAATTGGGAATTGGGAATTGGTAATTGGTAATAGTTATTATTAGGATCGATTGCTTCTGTATAGTCATTGAGAACTTAGTGAAGCAATCTCAAAAAGGCTTTGCGATTGCTTCACTGCGTTCGCAATGACAAAATATATAATTCGTGTAGAACGCGATTCGATATTACAGTTAACTGTTAACAATTAACTGTTAGTAAGTGATGAGCAGTGCAAACTAGATCGCTGAGAATACGGGTGGGTTGCAATGCGTGTAGTTGGGTAGTGCTACGAATACCGCAGGTAACAGCAATTGTGGGAATACCTAAAGCTTGGCCGGCGAGGATATCTGCTTCCGTATCTCCAATCATCCAAGCAGAGTCTATTGATGAATCTAGTTCTTCTACAACTTCATCTAACAGTTGCGTTTTCAAGTTAGCATAATTATTATACGCAGCATCTGTCACCTGAGTACCGCGAATACAGGTAAAGAGTCTGGCGAGACCGTAATTTTGTAAGAGTTGAGTGGCTTGACTTTGGGAGCGCAATGTGACTAAAACTAGACGCACGCCGTGAGAGTGAAGAAGTGCGATCGCCCATTGTACCCCTGGCTGAAGCCGATCTAAGTGCAAAAGCTCTGGTTCATTGACAATTTCCATTACTCGCTGCCGAAACTCATTAATTTGCGAACCTTGCAATCCCGAAATTTGGGCAATTTCAGCGTCGGGTACTCGCTCGCGCTTCATTTCCCAAAACTCTTGCTTGCTAAGTAGTGTGATGTTTAGAAAGACTCCTTGAGCTTGATAAGCTGCCTGAGTATCCGCTAATGCGAGCTTATAGGTAGTGTAGTAGCGATCGGATACGTCAACGATGGGGCCATCTAAGTCGCAGAATACGGTCATTTTCGGGGAAAATGAGTCAATATCTGGGTGGGAGTAAAACTTGGCTGGGGGCGACTCTGAGACTGCACTGGTTGTCATAAAACGTTAACTAAAATCTACAAATACAATACATTTCTTTACTTTACCAAGGAATCCATAAGTTGTAGAGAGATTTTTCCTAAGAAGTTGATTAGAAAAAACTATAATACTGACAAGACTTGGAGCGATCGCATTTTAGAGGAGTTTGGGAGAGCGATCGCCATATTCCTTTGAGGGTGTCAGCAAAAAGCCAAGGGGATATCAAGCCGAAGAAAGAAGGAAGAAGGAAAATACAATCCCCATAAGGGTTTGAGCAATCGATCTGGATCTAACCCTCTGGGCAGTTGCGATAAAAGCTGACACCCGATCGCTATTATCTTTAATAATTGTGAAAATGTAATTCTACTACCCATGCTCAAACAAAGCGATTTTCCCAGGAAGTCTGAAACCAATAGGGCTGAGGTACTCTCAGAAGCATTGCCCTACATTCAACAGTTTGCGGGACGCACCATTGTTGTCAAATACGGCGGTGCAGCCATGAAAGACAGCAACCTTAAAGATAAGGTGATGCGGGATATTGTACTGCTTTCCTGTGTGGGAGCGCGCCCCGTTGTTGTTCACGGCGGTGGCCCAGAAATTAACACTTGGCTGGCTAAGTTGGGGATCGAGCCACAATTCAAGAATGGTCTGAGAGTGACAGATGCCGCGACGATGGATGTTGTGGAGATGGTATTGGTAGGAAGGGTAAATAAAGAGATTGTTTCCTTGATCAACCAAGCGGGAGGCCGGGCGGTAGGGTTATGCGGCCAAGATGCTAATTTGATCCGAGCCCGCCCCCAAGGTGAAGAAGGTATTGGCTTTGTTGGGGAAGTCAGTAGCGTAAAAATCAATCTTCTGGAGTCTCTGGTTAATGGGGGCTACATTCCAGTAGTGTCGAGCGTAGCGGCGGACGAAACGGGACAAGCTTACAATATCAATGCTGACACAGTTGCGGGGGAAATTGCGGCGGCGTTGGGGGCAGAAAAGTTGATTTTGCTGACTGATACGGCCGGGATTTTGGAGGATTATCACAATCCAGATACTTTGATTGCAAAGCTAGATATTCAGGAAGCTAGGGGGCTAATGGAGTCTGGCGTTGTGTCTGGTGGGATGATTCCTAAAGTGAATTGTTGCGTCCGTAGTTTGGCTCAAGGTGTTCACGCTGCACATATTATTGATGGTCGAATTCCTCATGCTCTGCTGCAAGAGATATTCACAGATGCGGGGATTGGATCGATGATAGTTGCTTCGGAATTTAGAAGGAGATAATGGGTAATTGTTAACGGTTAACGGTTAACGGTTAACGGTTAACGGTTAACTGTTAACGGTTAACTGTTATTTGAATCAATAAAAAATCGGCGATCGCTCTCTAGTTTACCAGAGCGCGATCGCCTTTTCTTTGGTCGATTTAGTCCGAGAATAAAACAGCGCTGTTGCTGCTAAAAAAGGGTGCTTGTTTATACCTGCGCTTAAAGAGAGGGAAAAGTTGTTTATCGGTTCACTTTCTGCGCTTGTGCGTGGTGTTGTAGGCGAGAAAGAACGTTGTAGGCATCTGGGCCTGGGTTGTCGTGTTCTAGAGAACCATCAATGGGGCCATCAATGGCTTTCCAAGCAGGAACTCCACCTCTAAGTTCAGCTACGTTTTCAAAGTTGGCTGCGCGAAGTTGGGCAGCAGCTTGAGCAGTTTCTTCGTCACTGTCACCATAAACGTAGATGTCGCGATTGTACTCTAGGCTGCTTTTTGCCCGTTCTACTAATTCATCCATTGGCATTGGCAGCGCACCAGTGATGTGGCTTTTGTTGAAGCTTTCGCGATCGCGTGCATCAATTATTGTTAACCCTGGTTCGCCCCAATCTAGACGAGATTTCAGGTCATGACTAGAGGATTGGGCTTTCAAACGAGAAGGGGTAGGAGTAATGTTTGGAAGCTTGTCTTTGCTTTCTGTAATTCGATCGGGAATTGTTTTCATAAAGGAACTTTAACTCATTACTGCTTTTGCAATGTAACAAGCATTTATGGTGAGTTTATCTTCCTAAAGTAAGAATAAAGCTATAAATTAAGGTGGGAATTAAATCTAGCTAAGGGGGGAATGATGAGCTTCAAAAATGTATGCTGTAATTGCAATCTCTACAGGAGAATCTATTAGTTTCATCGGAGATGCTTGAGGCTGGTAAGAGCTGGCAGGGAGGCAGTTTGTAAGAGATTATTTTTTGCTGCCATAGTAATTTGTAAGTAATTTGCCGTGCTGCGCTGCGGATGTGGCAGGTTGATTATTCAAGGTATAATTACCAATTAGGGAGCGATCGCAAGTATTACTAGCAGTGCTGTCAATTGATCGGGGTTTAGACAATACTCTAAATTTTATTCGATTTCATTATGCCTAAATTGGGCAGAGTTATTTTAACTAGGACTTATGTACTGATAATGATAAATTAAGGTTAGAGTTTGTTTTACTGGATTCGCAATCACAAAAAATTGTAGTGAGTGCGTAAGTCCTGTTAAGATGAAATTGGATAGGTTTTTGCGACCTCACTAAGTATTACGATAGAAAAATCAGATTTGTCTTCGGTATTTTTACTGAAAACTCTGATTGTTGTACCCGTTACTGGAATTATGGATATGTCGGAACAAGAAGGAACTGTTGTGTCTAAAACGCCTCGGACACCTGAAGAACAATTGGTTTGGGATGCGAAAGGAAAAATTCGGGTGTTGCTGAATTTGTGGGATGTATCCTTTGGTAAGGGGAGGGTGAAGAAGGGGGATTTGACTAAAAGGATTGTGCGGACTGGGGAGACGAGTAAAGATTATGAGGGAATTTTGACTGGTTTGCGAGAAAGTGGTGCGATCGCATTTTCGACTGAAAAGCGAGTAATGGTAGTTGAAATTACGGATGTGGGTCAGCAGATTTTAGCTCAAGGTTTGAAAAATAGCGATTCTCTGTTTGAGTTTGACGGTTCTCAAATTGGGACGAGATTGGGGAATGCACTATTGAAATGGTTGCGGGTTCAAGAGGGATCGGTAAGTGTGGCGGTGGAGAAACCTAAGCCAGAGGTGGAGACGATCGCTTCTTATGAGAGGTTTAAGGTGGTGGCTTTGAAGGTTTACGATCGGCTAAATCAAGATTTTAACTATGACGATTTGGTTCCCATTTATCGGATACGGCGGGTGATTGGGGAAAGGGTGGCGCGATCGCAGTTTAATGAGTGGCTGTTGGAAATGCAAGCTACCGATCTGATTCAGTTGATAGGTGGTGAGATGACAGATATCTCGGCGGATAAAGCTGAAGATTCAATCAAAACTGCACTTGGCGCAATTCGCTATTATGTCAAACGGCTAAATTCCTAAAATTGGTCTAAATCCTTTTCTAAATTCGTTAAGAATTAAGTAAATACCTCATCAAAAATCTCAGCTAATCTCAAAAGTTTCAATTTATTGATGAGGTAATTGCAATCTCAAGATGGAGTAATGAGTGTTGCGGTTGAGAAATGGATGTTGAAGGAAGAGCCGTTCAGATATTAACAATAAAACATCTCAAAGAAAGGAGAAAACCTATGAATATTCTCAATGATGAAAGCGATAGGGGCTGGCCAGAGCGCGAACGATTTCCGTATAACTACAAAGGCTCTAGTGTGGGAGCAATTATCGATAGCGATTTACGCGACTCGAAAGACCCACTAATTATTACTGGTTACGCTTCACTAGATCGGATTATTGACTGCCTTGATAATTATTATCTTGATTTAGACAGTAATTTAGAGGCTTTTAATGAAATTAGAATTTTACTGGGGAATGAACCCTATCCGACAAAGGCAAAAGAGTTTCAATCTAAAAATAAATTTTCTGAGGAAATAAAGCAATACTGGCAAGATCGGGGTATTTCTATCCTTAAATGTGGCAAGCTTATTGCTGCTATCAAGTTAATTAAAGTTGGAAAAGTGCAAACAAGGATTGCCACAAATAAACCAATTCATGCGAAGATTTTTAATGGAGACAATGCCATTACTATAGGCTCTAGCAATTATAGTAATTCTGGACTAATCCATCAAATTGAAGCAAACGTGAGATTTCAAAAGCAAAAAAAGGAAAAGGAAATCAAGCGTTTCGATGAAGCTTGTGAGTTAGCAGAAAAAATTTGGGATCTGGGAACGGACTATAATAATGAATTAATTGAGCTACTTGAACAACTTTTAAGCCAAGTTTCTTGGGAGGAAGCGTTAGCCAGAGCTTGTGGAGAATTACTAGAGGGTGAGTGGGCAAAAAAATATAAATCTACGAACTATTTTGCCGATGAACCGCAGCTTTGGCCTTCTCAGGAAAAGGGCATTGCCCAGGCAATTTGGGTAATCGAGAATGTTGGTAGTGTACTTATCGCTGATGCAACGGGTTCGGGCAAAACTCGCATGGGAGCACATCTGATTAAATGCGTAATGAACCAAATTTGGAAGACTGGGCGGATGCGGCAGGGTAGCCCTGTATTAATTTGTCCGCCTGCTGTTCAAGAGTCTTGGGAGAGAGAGTTTAGGCATTGCGATTACAGTGTTCAGACACACTCGCACGGCTTATTAAGTAAACAGGACAACGATATCATTTCTGCTATTCGTCGGGGTCAAGTTCTTGCTATTGATGAAGGACACAATTTTTTCAGTCGTACTGCGAATCGCACACAGGCACTAATGAACAATATTGCTGATTATATATTAGTATTTACTGCGACTCCGATCAATAGAGGAACACACGATTTGCTTTCGATCATTGAATTGTTAGGAACTGATAATTTTGATGATGAATTATTAGATGAGCTTAAACCGATATGGAACAAACGTGGCAAATTGAGCGAAAGGATTTCACCCAATATAAGGGATAAGCTGAGAGGTGCAATTCAACAATTTACAGTTAGACGTACTAAAAGTATGCTTAATCGGATGATTGATGAAGAGCCAGATTGCTATAAGGATCAGTTTGGTGATTTATGCCGTTATCCTGAAAATAAATCACAGTATTATTTGTGCGGCGAAACTGAGGAAGATCGTAATTTATGTAAACAAATTCGTGAGGAAAGTCAGAGATTACAGGGTTTATTATATCTAAAAAATATTCCAGAATTAAGTGATTTTCACCGAAAGCAAGGTTGGACTGAGGAAAAGTATCTTGAAGCTAGATTGAAGGGTGCTAAAGTATTGGCTGCTTATCAGGTAATGGCTTGCTTGCGTTCTTCACGTTCAGCCTTACTTGAACATATTTATGGAACTGAGTATGCTCAAAAATACTATAATATTCAAGGTTGTATTAAAGCACAGGAAACGGGTAATTTAGTCAAAAAATTAGAAGGATTAGCTGGTATCCCTCCTCAAAATCAACTTCAAATTCAACTGCCAGATTGGTTAACTGATCCAGCTAAACATAAAGAAGCTTGTGAAGAAGAGATTGATATTTACAAAAATATTACAAGCTTATCTAAACGTATCTCTGATTCAAGAGAGAAAGCCAAAGCCGAGAAACTCTATAATTTATTAGATAAACACAAACTAATAATAGCTTTTGATAGCCGCCTAATAACTCTCTATGACATCAAGCGCCATCTTAATAATTATCATTCTTGCGATGTAATAATTGCCACTGGAGCCAATCCAAAAGAGGCTCAAAAAATGAATAAAAAATTTCAACCTGGATCTAAGGCATCAAGAACTATCGCTTTGTGTTCAGATGCAATGTCTGAGGGTGTCAACCTTCAACAAGCTTCAGCAATTGTGCAACTAACTACGCCGAGCGTTATCCGTTTGGCGGAGCAGCGAATAGGTCGGATAGATCGCATGGATAACCCTCATTCTACTATTGAGTCTTGGTGGCCAAAAGATAGCTCTGAGTTTGCCTTACGGTCTTCTGAGGGCAAGTTTTTAGCTCGTCACTATTTGGTTTCGGATTTGTTAGGGTCAAACCTTAAACTCCCTGAAAACTTGTCCCAAAATATAGATACAGATTCATCCGAGCCGATTATTTTGGAAGCAGATTTAGTCAAGTTAGATGAGGAGTTAAGTATAAGTGAAAGTTGGAAACTAGGGGATGTTTTTGATCCTGTAAGATCGCTTGTAGAAGGTGAAAAATCTCTTGTTAATTGCGAAGTATATAAGCAGTTACGCACAAGTAAAATACGTTCTTCTTTGAGTTTTGTTAGAGCAGAAAAGTGTCCTTGGGCTTTCTTTGCTATTGCTGGAACAAAATGGGGCGCACCTAATTGGGTATATATTGATTCTTTAGAAATTAAGCCGATAACTGACTTAGAGAAAATCAGTCAAAAATTACGAGAAAATCTGGTTTATCCTGTTGAAAGTATAGAGAGAGAAAAAGATAATGTATGGCTCGAATCTTTTATAAATATTCTGATTAAAACCGAGGAAATGCTACTACCAAAAAAAAAGCAACGTGCTCTCATTTTGATGAAGGAAATTCTGAAAGAATACAAGAATAAAGCTATTAAGGAAAATCAAGTTGAGTATGAAGCATTAGTGGATCATCTACTTTCTAGCATAAAAGGAGAATTAGGAAAAGAGCGTGTAGACCTAAGCCTTCTAGCTGATTGGTGGCTTGATATCATTCGTCCTTTGTGGTTTAAGCGTTTGAAAGAGCGTGGGCGCTCTGAGCCTTTGCGCCTTAAAGACCTATATAATGATTTAATAGAAGAGCCTATTCCTATAGAAAAACTTAACGAAGCATTTAAAGTTCCTTTAGTGCAACCCCTCGATGAACGGATTGTGGCCGCAATTATTGGGCTATATGTATAATGAATGATTATTAAGTTTAAATTCTACTTCAGGAGAGGCATAATATGGCAGAATCCAGCATCTTAAATTCCATTTCTTACTTGTTAATTACTATAAAAAAATATGGCTAATTCTGATAAAGAAGAGGATGTAGTTTATATTAGCTTGTAAGTAAAATTCTCGTCCAAAAATTGGTAAGGCAACACCAAGCGAAGGGAAATTTACGAAATTTACAGGGAACAATAGTCTTCAAAATCAAATCCTTTGAACGAGGTGCAAAAGTTACAGCCATTGGCGCAATTAGTATAAAATTAGAGGTTTTACTACCAGCTATTTTCAAATTCTGTGTACAATCACAGAAAATATTGATAGAGATCACAAACCTTTTATCTAAAAAAGAGGCATACTAAGTATTAACACTAGGTACATTGCGCCCATCAGCCGCGATCGCGCAGATTTAGCTGGTTAAGTTGGCAGGAGTTTACTCCTGATGAGCTTGGGAGGAAGTTGTGATGTTGCTATTAACCCCCGCAAAGCCCAGAGAAAGCAAAGCCAAGGCTGACAAATTCCCTCAAAAGCAGGTATCTACAAATTCAGCTAAGCCGAAAAAGGGGATAAACCAAATATTCAGTCGGTTACGAATTAGCCAAAAAATCGGCTATGGCTATGCTTTGGCAATTGGGATTGCCATTTTGGGAACGGGAATAGGGATGGGATTCGGAGACTACTTCCGCAAGCAAGCTTTGTATCAGTTAAACATTGCTCAACAGCAACAAGAACTCCTGCAAAATTTACAGGATACTGTCTTTCACGCGCGATCGCACGCCTCGCGACTGCCTGTTGTCATCGGAGATTCTGTTCTGCTAGAATATGAAAATTCTAAATTTATACAAGAAATCAATTACGCTAAAATCCTGATAGCAAACATCAGAAATTTCACCAAAAAATATACTGAAAATTTAGCGATTGGCAATAGTGAATTGTCCAGTTTATTGGATAAGTATGCTGTCAGTATCGATTACTATGCCGAACTGATTAAGTTGCAGTTAATGGAAACCAACGCTTGGAATATAAAGCCCAACCAGATCGAGTCAGCACAACTACAAATGTTGAGGAATGTTAGCGGCGAAAAGGCGTTAGCAATAGATGGGTTTTCTGAGAATTTAGATCGAGAAATTTCAGCATTACGCATTCAAAGACTGCAAGCAATCGAAGGTGTACAGTATGCAGAAGCACTCAGAATCAGAATAATCATTGGTAGTATGCTGATTTCTGCAATCATAGCAGCCATTCTTGCTTACCATACTAGCCGCGCGATCGCACAGCCTTTAGAAACTGTCACAAATGTTGCTCAACAAGTCACTCGTGAATCAAATTTTCACCTGCAAACACCAGTTACAACAGAAGACGAAGTAGGAAGTTTAGCTGTATCTTTTAATCAGTTAATTCAGCGAGTAGCAGACTACACGAAAGAATTAAAACAAACTCAGGGTAATGGGTAATTGCTAATCGCTAATCGCTAATTGCTAATTGCTAATCGCTAATCGCTAATTGCTATCTCCCCCATCTTCCCCATCTTCCCTATCTTCCCTATCTTCCCCATCTTCCCCATCTTCCCCATCTTCCCCATCTTCCCCATCTCCCCCATCTCCCCCATCTCCCCCATCTCCCCCATCTCCCCCATCTCCCCCACCCCTGAAGATAGTAAATTTTCAATCAGGGGCCGATCGCTTCTAAAATGCTATTTGGAACAAATGCTACACCCAGTGGCAGAATCTGACCCGGCTTGCGGGCAACAGCCCTGGGGGACAGCATCCCCTATTCTCAATTACTGTGGAGAAATTCTGTGGACTTATCTTTAATTCCGGCTCAACCAAAGCCCGGAGTGCTCAACGTATTGATTGAAATCACCGCTGGTAGCAAAAACAAGTACGAGTTTGATAAAGATTTACAAGCCTTTGCTCTCGATCGCGTACTTTCTTCCTCAGTACAGTACCCTTACGACTACGGGTTTATACCTAATACCCTCGCAGATGACGGCGATCCCCTTGACGGGATGGTAATAATAGACCAGCCAACATTTCCGGGGTGCGTCATCGCCTCCCGTCCCATTGGTTTTCTAGAGATGATAGATGGAGGCGATCGCGACGAAAAACTGCTGTGCGTACCCGACAAAGACCCCCGCTACGCTCACATTAAATCCCTCAAAGACATAGCACCCCATCGCTTAGACGAAATCGCCGAATTTTTTAGAAGCTACAAGAACCTGGAAAAAAAGGTGACAGAAATTCTAGGGTGGGCAGATGTCGATCGAGTCATGCCCTTAGTAGAGCAGTGCGTCCAAGCAGCTAAAAAATGAGGTAGGGACATCCAGGCGATCGCTCCACAAACAATCCTCAGCATTGAACTTAAGACTGCCGCCGCAATCTGTTAAGTGGGAGGACATAGTTAGAAACTAGGGTGGGTAAAGCCGTGAAAAGCTTATAACGAATAGCTAGAGAAGGTTTGCGGCATTGCCCACCCTGTAACTTCCTGTATGAAGAGGAAGAAAGCGGTAAAAACCTAAATAGCAAAGACGATAGGGGTTTTTGCCTTTAATAGTCCGCCTAAGCTCTCAGAGCAAAAAACTATTAAGTGAAAATTCTGAAGACAAACAGCTTAACTCAAGGCTATCTTAATCTAAATGGACTAAGTAACAACACCGGACAGCTAGAGAGCGATAAACTGAGTGTACCGTCTGCCTACTTTTCCCTGAGAGAGGTTGTTGCATTCAGGCACTAAATTCCCAGGTTCAATCTACAAATTATCCTCCCTGAGCTACCACGCCCTCCTATATCTTTGACCCCAGCAGATACGCGATCGCCCTCTGCTATTTCAACTCTAAAGTCTAAAATCTAAAATATAAAATCTAAGATCCCCTGTCCGAACTTCTTCCCTGCCAAGCTAAAAAAGATGCCTGATTCTGAACCAATCTCACCGAGTACACAGCCGAAAGACGGGAACGCCATGCTTGAAACCAAGCCTCAGACTGAATTTTTTGTCCAATTTTGGGGAGTGCGGGGCAGCATAGCTAGTCCCGGCAGCAAAACAGTCCGCTACGGCGGAAATACATCTTGTGTAGAAATGCGTTTGGGCGATAAACGCCTGATTTTTGATGGCGGCACAGGTTTGCGGGTACTAGGTATCAGTCTGCTGCGACAGATGCCTGTAGAAGCTCATATGTTTTTTACCCACACTCACTGGGATCACATCCAAGGATTTCCGTTTTTTGTCCCTGCTTTTGTTCCCAAGAACTGCTTTCACATTTACGGTGCGATCGCCCCCAACGGTTCTACGATTAAACAGCGTCTTTCTGACCAGATGCTCCATCCCAACTTTCCCGTACCCATACAGGTGATGGCATCAGACCTGAAATTTTACGATATCACCCCAGGCGATATCATCGAACTCGATGACATCAAAATCGAGACGGCTTTGCTCAATCACCCCAATACGGCCGTAGGCTATCGAGTTACATGGCAGGGACATACAGCAGTCTATTGTACAGACACAGAACATTACCCAGATCGATTAGATGAAAACGTCCTACACCTGGCTCGTAATGCCGACGTACTGATTTATGATGCCACTTACACTAATGCTGAATATCACGACTTCAAATCTCCGAAAATAGGCTGGGGACACTCAACCTGGGAAGTAGGAGTAGAAGTCGCCAAAGCCGCAGGTGTAAAACGGATCGTCATGTTTCATCACGATCCTTCTCACGATGATAACTTTCTCGACAGTGTAGAAGAATCACTCCAGTCAGTTTTTCCCAATGGCTTTTTAGCCCGCGAAGGCATGACTGTTCCAGTTATATAACTAGGGGCTAGGGGCTAGGGGCTAGGGGCTAGGGGAAGAAGGGGAAGAAGGAGAAGAAGGGTTGAAATTTATGGTGGCAGGAATTGAGAATGTCCTAACCCACGAAAGCGGTTGTTATATAGGCAAGTAAAGATGAATGGTGGAAGGCAGCGAAAAAATCAACGGCAGGGGCGAAGGCGATCGCCACTCGTGTTACTACTGTTGATATTACTCTGGAGTATTTCTATTGGATGGCTGGCGGCACAGGCTACAGGTGTCGCCGAGATTCCACAAATTACCCAGGGAACACCAACAGAAAGCATTGGCACTGTGGATTTAGTTCCAGAAAGGTATCAACTAGGGCAAGAAGTTTACAGAGAAAACTGTGCCACTTGCCACATTGCTTTACCCCCGCAAGTCATGCCTACTGAAACTTGGCGGCAACTATTGCAAGATCCCGAACACTACGGACAAACAATCCGATTGCTAGTAGATCCGCCGCGCTTGTTAGTATGGAACTATCTGCGGACTTTTTCGCGCCTCCAATCTCAAGATGAAGAGGTTCCTTACAGAGTAGCTAAATCTCGCTATTTTAAAGCCCTACATCCCAGAGTTAAAATGCCTGAAGTTTTAAATATCAGCAGTTGTGCCACCTGTCATCCAGGGGCCTCTGAATATAATTTCCGTAAGTTAACTTCTGAGTGGGCAAATTCTCCTTAAGATTGGCAGTAAAGGCTTTACTGCACTTTTCATCAGAGATTTTGCATCGCTAAATTGACTTGATTAACGCCTTACCAAATTGATGCTAAGTTTAACACAAAACCAGGAAGCTCTGGCTCACCAGATACTTGAGTAGGATCATCCAAAACCCCAACTTCTGCACCGGGTCTATAAATCTCTACTTGCCTATTTTTGCGATTAATTAACAAACCCAAAAGCGCACCATTATCTCGATATTCTCTCATCTTATCCTGAGTATCTTTCAAACTATCACTAGGAGAAAGTAACTCCACTACAAAATCTGGACACAAAGGGGGAAATTTCTTTTGTTGTTCAGGAGTTAAACCATTCCATCGTTCTAATTTTACCCAAGCAGTATCAGGTGCTCTATCTGCACCATTAGGAAGCTTAAAACCAGTAGAGGAATCAAACACTTCACCCAGTTTATTTTGATCGTTCCAAATCCAAACTTGTGCAGTTAATCCGGCATTCCGGTTTCCAGTTTCTCCTCCTGCTGGTGACATGATTATTAATTCTCCCTTGGCCGTGCGTTCTAGTCTAATATTCTCATTTTCTTGACAGAGTTGAAAAAATTGATCGTCTGTCAGTTTAATAATCGGGTTAAGGTTGAGAGTCAGCGTAGTCATATTGTTATTTTATCGGGGACTAAACGACTTTGAAAGGCAATATAAACGATTGCCTACATTAATTAGCAGAGTTTAAGTTCATCTGAATTGCTGATATTATTTTCTCTTCCCAAGCTGGATCGTCAAGTTTTATAGTAACTTTGTGAGGACGAGAATGCCGCCGATCCATATAGGCATAAAAAGCTTCGCGATCGTCTCGATGAGTGAGAATATATCGCTTTAGTTCGCGATCGCTCATTGCAGCATAATTGACATTACTCATGGTTCAATACTCCCATCAATTTGAATTTCAAACTCAATCTCTTCGCTTTGTCCTGCTAAGATAAATAGATTAAGAGTCCGTTCATCCAAACGCACGATATGAATTGGGTGAAACATCACGTTGGTAAGTAGATGACAAAGCCGATATAAACTTCGTAATTGTTCTACCGTTGGTTCCCTCATACACTTATCATCATAGACTCCAATAGTTGTAAACAGTCATTTTCTCCATCCCAAATAAAAGGCAGAGCAGGCAAGATGCCTTCCCTACTACATTATAACACTCTGATCGGCGGCTTTAATTAACACTTCATCCATCCAGGTGTTAATACTTTTGCCAGCCTTCTTTGCCGCAATAAATATTTTACGATGATGTTCAGGAGTGGTACGAAATGGTAGCTTACCTGAAAATGGTTTATCAGGTTCCTGTCCTAATTCTTTGCAAAACTCTAAATAATCATCGATTGACTTTTGAAATTCTTGGCGTGCTTCCTCAATAGTTTGTGCTTTAAATGTTACTACGTCATTAATATCAAGGACTCTGCCGAAAAGAATTTCGGCTTCTAAATCTACTTCAATGTTAGCACTGTAACCTTTGTAAGTCATCATGGCTGTAATACTCTTCCTCTTTGAATAACTGAATAACTGAATAATGAATTTTATGCTAATACCTTTATTAATTTGTGGAATCAGCAATAATTTTCCGATTGATAGCTAATTCATCATGGTTCAACCCCCGCCTTTATTAAAAATTCCCTGACAGATTTAACTGCTCCTTTATCTGTTTCTTTTTGAGGATGTGGTTCGTGAAATACCGCTCTAACCTCATTTAATAAAATGCGAATCCGCGAACCTTCACCTTGAGTAACCGTAGCACCTAGCGCTGTAAATAAATTTTCAATATCTTGCCAATTAATATTAGCTGGTATAGGGTCTGTAAAAATTGCTTCTAAAATTTTACGCTGTTTATTATTTAGCTCCATAATTTTATTTGTTATTTTAACTGTATGATATCATTATGTGATATCAATGTCAAGAGCGTAAGGAGAAGCGAGCACACTTAGGGGGAAGAAAAGAGCGATTCCCTGTTCCAAAATCCTAAAGAATAGTATAATATCTATCAAGCAAAATTTAAGCAAAAACTGACTTCTATGACTGAAACAGAATGGGAAATGCTTGTTAAATTTTTCAGAATGATTTTACAAACTACAATGAGAGGGTTTGCTAATATGGCTAGAAGTCCCTTTATCTGGTTTTGTTTACTAGGTGGAGTTGTTAGCGGTGAAATTGGAACAGTTTTTACGCCAATTGGAATTTTTTGTCTTTTCATTGTGAGTTTATCTTTTTCGGGAGACCAAGAAAAATAGGATAAAAATATTTATAGATGGCACTCAGTCTGTAGTTGCCGCTATCCAATTTTTCAATTTTAGCCAAAGACTAACAAAGCTAGGTTAAATTGGTTTCACCATATCTCCAATTTCAGGATCTTCAAAAGGTATTAACTCATCGAAGGTTTCCATCACATCTTCGCCCAAATTATAGAAAGCATTTCGTTTGGTAGTCATCCGCCGAGATCGCTTTTGATCCGATTCAATCGTACATATTTTGTCTTGAAGATGAATCACCCGTCCTGTTCCTTTCACAATTTCTAAATATCCTAAAGACTCCCCAGTATTCGGGTCTTTAATCTCGTGAAAACTCAAACAATAAACAAGTAACCGTTGACCCTCTTTTAAACCATGTACTTTTCCTCTATTAATAGCCAGCCTATGGGAGTTAATAACGTTAACAACTGTTGCAGGGAACGTTTTTTCCTTAACATCTTGGATGGCTTGCGTACTCTCCATATTTCTCTCCTGAATTTTAAATTAAGGTGTATAAATGTTTTGGATGATTCCTTTGGTAATACCAGGTTTAACTACAGTCTTATCCAAAATTTTAGCATCATTTCCAGCTAATTTGTCTAAGATATCTTGATAAGCATTGACAGGCTTATCCATTAAAGCGTGAATTTTACCATTTGCCTGTACTGTGAGCACAACACCGGTGCCGATTAATCGTTCAAACTCATCCTCATCTGTATAGTAGAAAGAAATAATAATATCATTGGAGAAAGTTCAGAATTTTCTAATAAAAATTCAATCTCTATCCCACTTTGTTTGCGCTTTGCCAATAAAATCTTAGGAAGTAAACGCCTATTTACTTTTGCTTCTAGTTCACTATTTCTGATTTTCAAATTATCCAATAATATCTTAACTTTTTTATATTCGTTGAAGGCTTTAAATACTGCATTAAACAGAGTTACTATCAATAATAAAATAAAAAATAGAATAACAATTGCTAAGTCTATAGGAATATTTGTCTTTACCGGAAACCGTGATAATAAAATTGTAATTACCACCCCTAAGAATCCAATTAAAATTCCTTGAATATCCAAAAAGCTAGACCATATTAAACTCCAAAAATTATCTTTCATTTTTTGATTTAGAAGATGGGAATTGATGATTATATCATTATGATGGAATATATAGTCTTATAGTCAAGAGGCAGGCAAAAAAGCCTGCCCCAAACTATCCTACTCTACCCCCTCAATCCGATCCTCCACCTCCTGATACAACTGACGCAAACGATCCAAATTACTCTCCGAAGTCTCCCAATAACCCCGGCCATTCACTTCTAACAAAGTGCTGACAATCTTACGGAAAGAATGAGGATTCAAATTCATCAATCGCTTCTGCATTTCTGCATCTTCGATAAACGTAGAATTGACATCCTCATACACCCAATTATCCACCGCACCCGCCGTCGCACTCCATCCCGAAGTATTCACCAAACGCTTAGAAATCTCGCGCACTCCCTCATAACCGTGCGCTAACATTCCCTCGTACCACTTGGGATTTAACAACTTAGTCCGCGAATCTAAACGCACTGTTTCCGATAAAGTTCGTACCTGGGCATTCGCTGTTGTACTATCAGCAATAAATGATGATGGTTGCTTCCCATCACCACGCAAACTGCCGATTAATTTGGTAGGATCGGAATCGAAATAGTGCGAGACATCGGTTAAGGAAATCTCCGCTGAATCCAAATTCTGGAACGTCACCTCAGCAGTCTTTAACGCTGATTCAAAAATCTGGCGATCCTGTTCCATTGTCCCTGGATTATCCGAAGAAAAAGCAAAAGATTTGCGGGCTAAGTACATTTCCTGCAACTCTGCTTCGCTTTCCCAAGTGCTATTTTCTACAGCTAAATTGATGTTAGAAGAATAGGAACCCGACGCATTAGAAAATACGCGAGTTGCAGCTTGACGCAAGTTAATTCCCATTTCTTCCGCTTGTTTCATCGCGTGTTTGCGGACAAAGTTCATCTCCAAAGGTTCGTCGGCTTCGGCGGCCATTTTCACGGCTTTATCTAACAGATTCATCTGGTTAATGAACAAATCTCGGAATACGCCAGAACAGTTAATCACCACATCAATCCGAGGGCGACCTAACTCTTCTAAGGATAGTAATTCCAGCTTATTCACGCGGCCTAAAGCATCAGGAACCGGCTTAACTCCCACCATCCACATTACTTGGGCTAGGGACTCACCATAGGTCTTAATGTTGTCAGTTCCCCACAACACAACGGCAATAGTTTCGGGATAATTACCACCGTTATCTAAGCGCTGTCTTTCTAACAAACGGTCAACAATTACTTTTGCTGACTTCACCGCCGCCGTTGTCGGAATTGACTGCGGATCTAAGGCGTGCATATTCTTGCCAGTAGGCAAAACATCGGGGTTACGAATCGGATCGCCACCGGGGCCAGGGATGATATATTCACCTTCTAATGCCCGCAATAATGCACCTAATTCGTTATCTGCACAAACCTGTTGCAAGCAGAATTCCAGATACTCAAATAGGGGTTTAATCGGTTCAGGATCGACCTTTTTGTAACCCAATTCATGCAGTGCTTCAATCCAGGGTTCTTTCTTACCCATATTGAAGAAATTTAGCTTAGAAACCAGAGAAACTCTGCCTTCTGCATCGGTTTGTTCCTTGACTAAAGCGGTGACAGCGGCGCGAGTGGCTAAGGTGATGTTTTGCAATAATTCGACATCGGCTAAAATACCGCGATCGCTATTTTGGAAAACATCGTTAATATCGCGGCCGACGCTATTCGCAATGATTCGAGGTAAACTAAGAAGGTTATCTTCTTCTCGATCTAAACTGGCAATATTTACCAAAGTCGCGATCGCTTCTTCGGCCGATGGTGGTTTGCCAATGACGTGCAAACCGCAAGGTAACAACCGCGATTCGATTTCCATCAATTTGCGGTAAACATTACCAACAATATTATCGCGTTCCTCGGCAGTTAATTGGGCAGCAACCCCCCCCTGCCCCCCCTTATTAAGGGGGGGGGTAATTTTTTGTTCATTAGTAAGACTAGAGGGATTCATGTCCTCTTCTAGCCCCCCCTTACCAAGAGGGAGTTGGGAATCTAGCCCCCCCTTACCAAGGGGGGGTTGGGGGGGTTCAGGTAAGGCGATGTCTTTGTCCAAATTAACTAAACGGCACTTCTCAATAATTGCCTCGACAATGGGGATACCGCGCCCGGTTTCTTTTAAGGTTTGATAGGAAGCAATTAACTCGCTAAGTTCCTGCAAACCTTTGTACAAACCCGCATTTTCCGCCGGCGGAGTCAGATAAGAAATCGTTTCCGCATAACTGCGACGCTTGGCAATTGTCGCTTCAGAAGGATTATTTGCCGCGTAGTAATAAAGATTAGGAATCTTACCAATTAAGCTATCGGGATAACAATCGTTAGACATCCCCATTTGCTTACCCGGCATGAATTCCAGGGAACCATGCGTTCCAAAGTGTAACACGGCATCTGCACCCCAAATCTGTTCTAAATAGGTGTAATAAGCAGCAAAACCGTGATGGGGACTGGCGGAACGCGAGAATAGCAACCGCATCGGATCGCCTTCATAACCAAAGGTAGGTTGCACGCCGATAAAGACATTGCCGAATGCCTTACCGTAAATCAGTAAATTTTGTCCATCGCTGTTAAGATGTCCCGGCGGCGGCCCCCAATTTTCCTCTAATCGGGTGGAGTAAGGTGTAAATTCTTCATACTCTTGTACCGACATCCGATGGGCAATATTTAATTCTGGACTCGCGTATTGTGCTGTGGCATCATGGATAACTTCTTGCATCAACTTTTCAGCCGAATCTGGCAAGTTTTGCACGTCGTAACCGTTGCCTTTTAAGGCGCTAATTACTTCATAAATTGAGCCAAAAACATCCAAATAAGCAGCAGTCCCAATGTTGCCTTTATCGGGAGGGAAACTAAAAATTGTAATGGCAATTTTTTTGTTTAATTTGGGTTTGCGGCGCAGATTTGCCCACTTCATCGCCCGCCCAGCGATCGCCTCAATCCGATCCTGAAGTGCGATCGCTTTCCCCGTTGTACCATCGCGCCCCGATAAAATAATCGGTTCGATCGCACCATCTAACTCAGGAATCGCAATTTGCAAAGCTACTTGAATCGGATGCAAACCTAAATCGCTATTTTCCCACTCTTCCGTAGTTTGGAAAACCAACGGCAAAGCCACCATATAAGGGCGATTTAACCGCTTCAAAGATTCGATCGCCTTCGGATGATCCTGTCTAGCAGGGCCGCCCACAAGTGCGAAACCTGTCAGAGAAACCACCGCATCCACGATCGCCAAAGGTGCAACACCTTTCGCCCCAACTTCCAAGAAATAAGTATCCACAGGCTTAGAAAAGTCTAAACCTCCGGCAAAAATCGGTACAACCCGCGCCCCCATTGCCTCAAATTCCTGCACAATCGCTACATAGTGAGCATCATCGCCAGTCACTAAGTGAGTGCGTTGCAACACCAAACCAATGCAAGGCGCAAAGGGATCTTTGAGATCGTCGGAAATATCTTGGCGGGAATTATACCAAGTTAGATACTCCTTCACGTCTTCAAACATCTTCGGGGCCAAAGGATGCCACACCCCCATATCCGGGTAAACTACGGGGTCTTGAAAGCTCTGTTTGCCACCTTTGAAGACATATTTATCCGATAGCATCAACAGGAAATTTTCGAGGTTTTCCTCGGAACCGCCCAACCAATACTGAAAACTCAGCATGAAATTGCGGGCATCTTGGGCCTTATCGATCGGCAAATACTTCAGCACTTTCGGCAGGGTTTGCAACAGCTTCAGCATCCCATCTTGGAACGAAGAACCGGATTTTTCCTTCCGTTTCTTCATAAAATCGCCGATCGCACTTTTGCTTTGTCCCAATTGCGCCATCGAAAACGTGCCCATCTTATTTAGGCGCATCACTTGCGGCATCGAGGGGAAAACCACAGCCACATCCAGGCGATCGCGCAGGGGTTCCACCGCCGCTACCACCTTATCGGCTAAATCTTCAATGAAAATCAACGATGCGATAAAAATGTTCGCATCGGCGACATCGCGTTTAAAAGCCTCATAATTCTCAGCGCTACGGAGTTCTTCAATCAAATAGCCACTGATCTCAATTGCTAAATTCGGGTTCTTTTGGTTAATCGATCGCACTGCCGCCGATAGCGCACTCTGGTATTGCGGCTCTAGCACGACATAGACCACCTTGAGAAGCGATCGCCCCTGCAAGTTTTCCGGTGCGACGTGGCGAATGGCGGGCTTGACGTGAGTGAACATCCTTCTTTTGCTCCTTTAGATGCTAGTTCAGGGAAGGGGAGGAAGCAAGTTCGCAGGGGGAAATTTCATCCTTTCCCAGTCCCTCGGTTGCAGTTTTGTAACGCAACTCTGCCCAGTACAGGGGTACTACCTTACCAATCCCATGAGTATTTGTACCAGAAAACGATCCCTAAAAGCTAGTTAGCACCTACTTTTGACACAATTCGATAAATACTTGGCAATGAAGGAAGAAGGAAGAAGGAAGAAGGAAGAGGGAAGAGGGAATAATTACCAATTACCAGTCTTACCTCTTGACTCTGAGAAACGCTATAATTTTTCTATTACCCATTCCCTAAAAACCATGATTGTAGTTAAAGACAATTCCCCACAACTTACTCCCGAAGAATACTTTATTTGGGAAGAAAAGCAACTCGAAAAACATGAATATATCAACGGTCAAGTTTACGCCATGAGCGGCGGTAGTAAAAATCATAGTTTAATCTCTGTTAGATTTATCACCTTGCTTTCTAATCATTTAGAAGGAAGTAGCTGCGAAACGGGTAATTCAGACTTGAGAGTTAACATTTTTGAAACTAATGACTATACCTATCCCGATGTCAGTGTAACCTGCGACGAGCGCGATCGAACCACAACCCAATACATTACCTATCCTTGCTTAATCGTTGAAGTTTTATCACCTAGCACTGAAGCATACGATCGCGGCAGCAAATTTAGAATGTATCGCCACAATCCAATTTTACAAGACTACTTATTAGTTAGCTCCACCAGTATTGAAATGGATTTATATCACAAAAAAGAGACAGGAGAATGGATTATTATTAACTACAAAGAAGGGGATAGCGTAGAACTAAAAAGCATTAATCTGAGTTTCGCGATCGAGCAAGTCTATCGAGGCCTGATACTCACGCCTGAATTAATGGATAAAATATAGCAGTCGCACCTAGTAGTTAAGGCATAAATTTGGGCGATCGCTTCCGGTTGCACTTAAGTTTTAAACTTAGGCTATGACGGGATTGGGAACCAAAATCCGTCCTTTGTACCCTGCACGATGGTAGCGCTCGATCGCCACAGATGCGATCGCATCCGCTTTTCCGCTTTCAATCAAAGCTACGCAAGCACCGCCAAAACCGCCACCAGTAAGCCTTGCGCCGAATACTCCCGGAATTTCTTGTAAAATTGCTGCTAGCGCATCCACTGCGGGTACAGAAACCTCGTAGTCATCGCGCTGACTAGCATGAGAAGCATTCATCAACTCGCCAAAACGCTGTGCTGACACAGATTGTACGGCTTCTAATACGCGGTTGTCTTCAGTGACGACATGGCGCGATCGCTTCCTGTAGGGTTCCGGCAAAACTTCCACCGCTTGCGGATCGGTGATATCCCTCAACGCCTTGACTCCCAACATCTGCGCCGCTGACTCGCATTCAGCGCGGCGTTGGTTGTAGCCGCTACCAGCAGCTAACTTATGGGTTTCACCGCTATCAATTACCAAAATTTCTGCACCTGCGGGAAAAGGTACTACTCGACGTTCAAGCGATCGCGTATCTAAAAATAGCATCGAATTAGTATCAGCCAAACTCGATGCCATTTGATCCATAATACCGCAATTCAAACCTGCATATTGAATTTCTGCTTGTTGTCCAATTTGAGCGATCCGCACATCATCAAGAGGTAAATTTAGTAGCGATCGCACTGCTTTAAGAGTTGCCACTTCCAAAGCTGCACTGCTAGATAAACCCGAACCTATCGGCACCGACGAAGTAACAAACACATTCAAAGTCGGTATTTTATATCCTTCTTCCTGCAAAAGTTTAATACAGCCAAAAATATAGCTACCGAATCCTTTTGGGGCGCGATCCCTATCAAAAAAACTCGCGCGATCGTTAAATTCAACCGAGTAAAAATGGTGCTGTCTATCCTTACTAAAACCCAGTTGTACAGTAGTACGTTGAGGAATTGCAGTAGGCAGTACAAAACCATCATTATAATCAGTATGTTCGCCGAGTAAATTTACCCTTCCCGGTGCGCTAGCTTCCGTTTCTGGCTTTTGATTAAATATTTCTTGAAAGTTCATAGAAATCGTGGCGATTAGAAATCGCGGCTATACAAACCAAGTCCGCCTGTACGGACTAATACCAAATTCCCTCTTATTTAGTCTGCGTAGGCAGACTTTGTTTCTGTAGTTGCGGTTTCAACCGCTGAACCAACTCATCATCATTATTATTCCACCTCCAAAGGCACAGGTCGCAACCTTCCATCTACCTCCACACTCGGCCAATTAGGATCGAAAGTCAAGTTTTCCAATCCATCATTAAAAATCACAAAAGTATCCTCAATCTTTGCCCCCGTTAAACTAGGATTCCAAGCAACAGCCATGTTTGATTGTAAAATGTCATTAGTTTCTGGATTCGCCACAACTTCCCGCGACAAATATCCCGTAGTTCCGCCTTGATGATGTTCCCGAATTGCATTAACATACCCTTGCTGTTCGTAAGCATCCTTAAGCACATTATAAACTGCATTCAGCGATTTTCCAGGCTGACAAAAATTTAGAGCCTTGCCTTCAATTTCTCGCACATCTCTGTGCAATTTTGCCTGCTTTGTATTCAGAGAACTAAAGGAAACAAATCGCGTCAAGTTGGCATATAAACCATATCCCCTCGCGCAAAAAACCAGCATCGCTTCCCGTCCAATTACTTCTTTGGTAGCTGTCGCATGGCGGTAAAGCGGCAAACGTCTTTCTCCAGCAACTAAAGTAAGGTTAGGATGTAGCCCTCGCGCCCACAGCGCATCAGATCCAGCCCCCGCTAACTGATATTCTGTCCATGTAGGTTTAGCAGTAGAAAGTACCTCCGTCATTGCTTCGCTTGCCTTACGCCCTACCTGCCGATATCGCTCTAATTCACTTGCCATCATTACCCGTTTGTGGTTCTGTAAAGAAGCAGTTAATCCTGTCTCTTCGGAGTTAGCGGGGCGATCGCTTATTACCTTTCCCCCTTGAGCCGCTTCTCTAACAAAAGCTTCGCGTTTTGCCACATCCGCCCAAGGATAGATATAAACTTCAAAATTGGCTGGCAATTCCTCGTCTTTTAAACGCTGAGCTTCAATTTCATCTGTTAAAATCCAAGCATTTTCCGCCGTTACTAACACTTCGGCAATTCCGGTTTCAGCCGCTAGTAAGACAGTATTGGAACCGCCAGCAGTTGCCCAGGCAAACCAATCTGTACCGCGTAGGCGAAGTGCGCTCGCGCCTGTTTCTTTTAAGACTTGGCGGATTAATTCTAGTTTGGAGAAGACTTCTTTGTTCATAGTTTAATTAAAGATTTTTTAACCATAAATTCACGATAAATCAAACAGGTTGTAGGGTACGTGAGGCCAAGTTATAGATTGATAAATCAGGGTTTATACTTCTGACGCACCTACAAATACTGTAGGGGCGGGTTCGCCCATATCTGTAATATAAACAAGAGATCCAGTAAACCCGCCCCGCTCCCCCTATCCACGTTCATCTGCGATTTAAGCAGAAAGTGTCACTGATACGGCTTGTAATTCCTTAGCTTTTTCTTCTGGCAAAGCGTCGTTAGCAAACATTCCTGCCGCTAGTTCAGTTCCGGCTAAATATTTGAGGCGATCGCTTGTTCGATAAGGAGGATAAAATTGAGCGTGTAAGTGCGCTTCAGGATGGGGTTTACCATCAGTAGGTGCTTGAAACCATGCCATTAAATAAGGGAAAGGGCGATGCCACAAACCGTCATATTTAAGAGTTACAGTTTTTAATGCTAAAGCTAAGGATTTGCGCTGTTTATCAGTCAGATCCATAAAGCTAGCAACTGGTTGAATAGTCGCCAGCCAAACTTCGTAAGGGTAACGCGCACAGGCGGGGACAAATGCGATCGCGTCTTCATCTAAATAGATGATTCGCTGGTTTGCTGCAATCTCTTTTTGAATTAAATCTTGCAACAAACCCCGCTTGTGTTCTTGATAGTAACTCTGCTGGCACTCTAGCATTCTCGCTGGCACAGGCGGTACAAAAGGATAAGCGTAAATTTGCCCGTGTGGGTGGTGCAAAGTAACGCCTACTTCTGTACCCCGATTTTCAAAAGGGAGTACGTATTGAATTTCAGGATAACCTCCGATCGCGGCAGTGCGATCGCCCCACACTTGCAGCAGCAATTCTAAGTGATCTAGTTCCAAGCCACCCAGAGAAGCGAGAGGATCTTGAGTAAAAACTACTACTTCGCACGCGCCATCTGCCGGTAAAGTCTCGACAATGTTTGCAGGGGCATCATGCGCGGCCAGTGTCAGGGAGGGGAAGCGGTTGTCAAAAACTGCTACATCATAGCGCCCTTGCGGAAGTTCCGTCGGAAATTTCGGGTCAATAGTAGGCGCTAGTGGGTTGTATTCAGGGGGCGGCATGAAAGTTCGCCCTTGACGGTGACTGGCATAAGCCACCCATTCCCCCCGCAAAGGATGCCAGCGTAGGTGCGGGTTAGCCTGCACTGGTTCATTGCTGGGGCTAGTGGCCGCAATTCCCTCAGCAATTGGGTAGCGGCTATACAAAGTTAGCTTGCGACCATCCGGCTTTAGCAATGTCTGGGCGTACATTTTTTTTGTGCCACAATGAGGCTTTAATTAATGTTAGAAGTATAGCTTCTCGCTTCTTGTTTGCGCCCCTATCTAAAGTAGCAAATTTGTTAACTGTTAACCATAATACCCTTAAATGTAGAGTGGCGAGCGCCCGAACAGTTTGTATAAGATTGAATCTCGCCGCATGGAAGATGTGTACTAAAAGAGATAAGTTAATAGTACATTAGACCTCTTGCGAAAGTACGATCGCTCTAGGTAGAATAAAAGAAAAAATTAGCTTAATAAGATGAATTACGAACAATTACAAAAGTTAAACCCCACAGAGTTTAAACGCTACTGTGGAGTACATCAACAGACATTCAAAGAGTCTGGGAATTAAATAGGGTATTAATGAATCAAATTCTTATCGAATTGTAATTAGAACGAAGAAGACGCTTCGGATTAAGATTTAATTCGAGCGCTGGGATTTATAATTATGAACTTTCTTTGAAGACAAATTAGCGAACACCTGAGACTTTCGCAAGAGGTCTACTGCATAAAAACCTCATAAAATTCACCGCCAGTAGCTACCAGCTAAAAGACATCCCCAAAGCCGAACTTGATTCTAACACTCTTTGACCCAGAGTACCAGCCTAGTACCGTCTGCATCAAATTCTGCCTTCAGATAGAAGTAAATCTAAAATTTTTACCTTACATTTATCAACAATAGCAAGTTCTAACGATAAATACCTTATCTGGAAGTTTGACTCCAGTATAAAAGCGAATAAGCTTAGTTTCTCAAAGCTTCGCACTTGCTATTTGAGCAACATAGAAGACTGCACTTGCTTCCAAATAAAAGCGTTTAATAAGTTCTTGCTATCTTCAGCAAGGCCGCTTTGAGGCGTGTTATCACCTTTACAAATTACTGAGGCTACTTATGTCGCACCCGGAAAATAACCTAAAAAATAAAGTTAACAGCAGCGGAAACTGGAAAATCCGATTTACCTCTTTAGACGGAGTGGGAGCGCCATCCCAGTTCGCCCCCTCATCAAAAATAAACTCCACTAACTCTCAAACATCCCATTTAGAAATACCCGACTTAGTTTGCCTCTCACATCTACGGTGGGATTTCGTCTACCAGCGACCCCAACACCTATTAAGCCGCTGTGCCAAAAATCGGCGCGTATTCTTCATCGAAGAACCAGTATTTAGCCCCGATGCAAATTGGCGGCTTGATGTTAGCATCCGCGACAGTGGAGTTTGGGTAATCGTGCCGCATTTGAGCGAAGGAATGAGCGAAGAAGCAATAAAAATGGCTCAACAAGCAATGCTTGATGCTCTCTTCGAGCAAGCGCAAGTTCGTAGCTATATTCTTTGGTACTACACCCCAATGGCAATGGCTTTTAGCAGTCACTTAAAGCCCATAGCCGTAGTCTACGACTGCATGGACGAGCTATCAGCATTCAAAGGCGCTCCTCCCAGTTTAAAAACACACGAAGCCGCACTATTTAGCCGTGCCGACTTAGTGTTTACAGGAGGACACAGCCTTTACGAAGTCAAGCGGCATCAGCACCACAGCGTCCACGCCTTTCCCAGCAGCATTGAAAGAGCGCACTTCGCCCAAGCCAGAAATCTAATCGAAGAACCAGCAGATCAAGCTGACATTCCTCATCCCCGGTTAGGATTCTATGGCGTAGTAGATGAGCGCATGGACATCGAACTACTGCGCGGCATGGCCGAAGCGCGTCCCCACTGGCATTTAGTCATCATTGGGCCAGTAGTAAAAATCGATCCTGAAACTCTGCCGCGCCACCCAAACATTCACTATCTCGGCGGCAAATCCTATCAAGAATTACCTGCATATCTTGCAGGTTGGGATGTAGCGTTACTGCCTTTTGCCATTAATGAATCAACCCGCTTTATTAGTCCTACCAAAACCCCAGAATACCTCGCCGCAGGCAAGCCAGTTGTATCCACTCCCATCCGCGATGTAATTCGACCCTACGGGCAAGAAGGATTAGTAAGAATTGCCAGCACAGCCTCAGAATTCGTGGCCGCAGCCGAAGCAGCAATGAATGAAAATATCGAGGCATCGGGTTGGCTACAGGAAGTAGATGCGTTTTTGGCGCAGAATTCTTGGGATCGCACTTGGGGGCAGATGATCCAGTTAATAGAGGCAGTAATTCGCGATCGCATGGCATCAGTTGAGAAACCTGCTGCTTTGCCAAAATCTGCTACCTCAGCACCGGAAAATCGCCACGCCGTAAGCGTAAAAACTTCTTCAACTACAGCATTAAACCGCTAAGTTTGCTGTTTGTTGTAGTTCCCAGCAATAACTGGGCGACTGGGAACGCTAAAAATCACCACTTTACAAATATTACAAGAGGTAATTTAATGTTTGATTACTTAATTGTCGGAGCTGGATTTGCAGGTAGCGTCATTGCCGAACGTTTAGCAACTCAAGCCGGAAAAAAAGTCTTAATAATCGATACCCGCAACCACATTGGCGGCAACGCCTACGATCATTACGACGATCACGGCATTCTAGTACATAAGTACGGCCCCCACATTTTTCACACCAACTCTCGCGATGTTTTCGAGTATTTATCTCTGTTCACAGAGTGGCGGCCCTACGAACACCGCGTACTCGCCAGTGTTGATGGTCAAAATTTACCAATTCCCATCAACCTCGATACCGTAAATCGGTTATACGGACTCAATCTCACCTCCTTCGAGGTAGCGGAATTTTTCGCAAAGTTAGCAGAAGCAAAAGAATACATCCGCACCTCCGAAGATGTTGTCGTCAGCAAAATTGGTCGCGAACTTTACGAGAAATTCTTCCGCAACTATAGCCGCAAACAGTGGGGAATAGACCCCTCTGAACTCGACAAATCAGTGATCGCCCGCGTACCCACCCGTACCAACCGCGACGACAGATATTTCACAGATAGCTATCAAGCAATGCCGCTGCATGGCTATACCCGGATGTTTGAGAAAATGCTTTCTCACCCTAATATTAAGGTGATGCTAAATACCGACTACCGGGAGATTGAAAATATCATTCCGTATAGCCAAATGATTTACACGGGGCCAGTTGATTCCTACTTCAATTATTGCTACGGCAAACTGCCCTACCGTTCGTTGGAATTTAAGCACGTAACCATCAATACTCCGGTATTCCAACCAGCGCCAGTTGTCAACTTTCCCAACGAGCATTTGTACACCCGCTGTACTGAGTTCAAATATCTGACGGGACAAGAACACCTGAAAACAAGCATCGTCTACGAATACCCCCGCGCTGAAGGCGATCCTTACTACCCAGTACCGCGCCCAGAGAATGCCGAAATTTATAAGAAATATAAGGCGTTAGCTGACTCAACTCCTGGGGTGCAATTTGTCGGAAGATTGGCGACTTATAAGTATTACAACATGGATCAGGTCGTCGCTCAAGCTCTGACAACCTACAACCAAATTACTGTCAAACCAAAGATAGAATTGCTGGGCAATCTCAACGGTTCTACCCAGAACTTGAGTCGGGATGGAGTTGCCGCACAGCCGATGGCTTTAGAAGCTGCTGTTGGCAACGGTAACGGCAAAGCTTAGGGCAAATAGTAGTAGGTGGACATAAATTGCAATATATATGTCCACCCTATAATGTTTCAACTTTTACCATCCACAAACACTCCCAATTAATAATTGAGATCCATAGCAATGAGCGTAGTTAAAGTTACTTTGTCACCCGATGTTTTGGAAAGTGCTAACGCTCTCCATTTTCAGAAAGAAATTGAGAAAATAATTGAAAATGGAGGTAAAATTCTGATGCTCGACCTCAAGAACGTTACTTTTCTCACTAATGCGGGATTAATGACTTTAGTTTCAATTATGAAACTTGTTAAAGCGTCAAATTGCATCCTTTTGATATCTTCAATGAGCGAACAAGTCAGGATGTTATTTGAACTGACGGGTTTAGAGCAAATGTTTAACTGTTTTCCGAGTGGCGAAGAAATTCCTGTTCCCAGTGAATTAACTGAAAAGGTAGGAGGTTTGAAAAGTGTTGCACTTTAAATTATTTCGGTCGTAATAGGAATTTAGCCCTAAATTCTATAAATTAGGGATAAAGACCTACTACGAACTTAGTCAAAGTTTGGCAATTTTGACTAGAATAGAAATATAACCTGAGATAGATGTGTTGATGAGTTGGTTAGGTAGAGCGGTAGAAAATTGCGATATTGAAGAGCCGGCAACTTTTGAGAACAGGACAACTGTTCATGGGCAAAAAACGGGCTATCCTCGCCCACAATTGCGGCGCAGCAATTGGATTTGTCTTAACGGCTCGTGGAAGTTTAGTTATGATGATACGGGGCTGTGCGTTCAACCGAGCGATATTGCGGAGTGGACTCACACGATTGAAGTGCCTTTTGCTCCAGAATCGGCTAGGAGCGGTATTGGCGATCGCGGTTTTCACCCGAATTGCTGGTACGAGCGCGAGTTTGATGTACCGAAAGCTGAGGGGCGAGTTCTACTCCACTTCGGGGCGGTAGATTATCACGCTCGTGTCTGGGTTAACGGTCAATTCGTAATGGAGCACGAAGGGGGGCATACTCCTTTTAGCGCTGATATTACGGCAGTCTTGAACGAAAATGGGCCGCAGCGGGTGACAGTTCATGCTCAAGATGACCCCCAAGATTTGGCGAAACCTCGCGGGAAACAAGATTGGCAGTTAGAACCTCACAGTATTTGGTATCCACGCACCACGGGGATTTGGCAGACTGTTTGGGCCGAACTTGTACCCTCGACTTACATCGATCGCATCCGCTGGACTCCGCAGTTTGAAAGGTGGGAGCTCGGTTTCGAGGCTTTCGTTGCAGGCGATCGCTACGATGGTATCCAAATCAAAGTCAGGCTGTCAATTGGTTGCTTGCTGCTGGTCAACGATACCTACGAAGTCATCAACGGCGAAATTCACCGCCGCATTGCCCTGTCCGATCCCGGTATTGACGACTACCGCAACGAGTTGCTGTGGAGTCCAGAGAAGCCGACATTAATTAATGCTCAGATAGAGTTGTGGTGCGAAGGTCGGATGTTGGACGAGGTGAAGTCTTACACGGCAATGCGGACTGTGAGTATACAGCGCGATCGCTTCATGCTCAACGGCCGCCCCTACTACCTGCGCCTGATTCTAGACCAAGGTTATTGGCCCGATACGCTGATGACAGCCCCCTCCGACGAAGCATTTCGCCAAGATATCGAACTGGTGAAAGCAATGGGCTTCAACGGTGTCCGCAAGCACCAGAAAATTGAAGACCCCCGCTTCTTATACTGGGCAGACGTGATGGGCTTGTTAGTTTGGGAAGAAATGCCCAGCGCTTATCGCTTCACTCCTAAAGCCGTAGCTCGGCTGACGCGGGAGTGGACTGAAGTCATCGATCGGGATGCCAGCCACCCGTGCATCGTGGTTTGGGTTCCGTTTAACGAATCTTGGGGAGTGCCTAATTTAGTCGAGACAGCAGCCCACCGCAACTATGTACAAGCACTCTACTACTTGACTAAAACCCTTGACCAGACACGCCCCGCGATCGGGAATGACGGCTGGGAGAGTATCGATACTGACATTCTCGCTATTCACGACTACGATAATAACCCCGAAAGTTTGGCAAAGCGCTATGGGCCGCAGGTTGATTTATCAAAACTTCTAGATCGCGATCGCCCCGGAGGGCGGATTCTGACCCTTGATGGTCATCCCCACCAAGGGCAACCAGTAATGCTGACTGAGTTTGGCGGCATCGCTTACGCGGGTCGGGAAAATCCCGATTTTCATAGGGTGTGGGGATATGTGCGATCTACTGATGTCTCTGAGTTGCAAAAACGATATGGGGGGTTGCTTGCCGTTGTTAATCAGGTGGAGATGTTCAGCGGCTTTTGTTATACGCAGTTGACTGATACTTTCCAAGAAGCTAATGGTTTGCTGTATGCCGATCGCACTCCTAAGTTTCCGATAGAGGCGATCGCAGCCGCAACTCTTGGCCAGGGTGCGCCAGAAGAACGTTTAGATCCGCAAATTCTTGGTTCTTGCTAATGGTTAATGGTTAATGGCTAATGGCTAATTGCTAATTGCTAATGGCTAATTGCTAATAGTTAATTGTTTTTACCAGTTAACAGCCTTGTAGGGGCGGGTTTAGCAGATAACCTTTGTAGCCAACAGATAAGCTTTCAACAAAACCCGCCCCGTCCCCACCGTTAACAGTTAACCGTTAACCGTTAACAATTAACAATTAACAATTACAAATTACCGCAAATGTTTAAAAGTTTTTTCATGGGGGGGTTTGAATGCTCCACCCACCGCTTGCAATCTGGAAAACGCCTTGATGTAGTTGCCGCAACTGCTCACGATAAGTTTGTAGCTGCTGACTACAAACGACTGCAAGAACAAGGCATTTATACTGTTCGTGAAGGCCTCCGCTGGCACTTAATTGAACAGGAACCGGAAAAGTATGACTTTTCTAGTGTATTGCCGATGATCCGCACTGCCCGCGATCTGGGAATGCAGGTGATTTGGGATATGTTTCACTATGGTTGGCCTGACGATATCGACATTTTTAGCCCTGAATTCCTGCGAAGATTTGCAGCAATGGTTCGCGCTTTTATGGAGTTATTGACGGCAGAAACCGAGCAAATACCAATGATTACGCCTGTGAATGAGATATCATTTATTGCGTGGGCGGGCGGTGAAGTAGCTTATATTAACCCTTATTCTAAAGGGCGGGGCGATGAGATGAAAAGGCAGTTAGTGAAAGCTGCGATCGCGGCGATTGAAGAAGTCTGGGAAGTCAGTCCGGGAGCGCGAATTGTTCAGATAGATCCAGCGATCAATATTATCGCTGACCCCGACAAGCCAGAGGATATAGATGTTGCCGAAAACTACCGTTTATCGCAGTACCAAGCTTGGGATATGTTAGCGGGGCGGATGTGTCCTGAACTTGGCGGCAAAGAAAAATATCTCGATATCATTGGTGTGAATTACTACGATCGCAACCAATGGATTCATAACGAAGACCCGATGAAATATACCGATGCGCTTTACCGCCCATTTCGGGAGATGCTGCGGGAGGTTTACGATCGCTACCGCTGCCATTTATTCATAGCAGAAACAGGGTGTGAAGACGAGGCGCGACCAGCTTGGTTTAATTATGTCTGTACCGAGGTAGCTGCTGCGATCGCAGCAGGCGTACCAATTGATGGTATCTGCCTTTATCCCATTGTTAACCATCCCGGTTGGAACGACGACCGCCACTGTTATAACGGTCTATGGGATTATTGTAATGAAGTAGGCGATCGCGAAATTTATCAACCCCTAGCAGATGAATTGCAGCGACAAAGACAGCAACTTGGTAACTGTTAAAGGCAGGGCAGGTTTTGTTAAAATGTACGGGCGTTACAATATGCCCGTACTTGTCTGTTAAACCTGTTTCATTCTCGGTAGGGGCGGTGCCCCCGTGCCCGCCCAGAGGTCTGAAACCCTCATTTGATGGTTGGTGAGAGGGGTAGTGCCCTCCTGCTGTATTTTTTATTTTCAAAAAGAAATCAATCTAAAGGCAGAGGCTCTAATACTATAGAAACTGTAATAATTTTTTTTAGAACTTTCCGTAAAGCTCTGCGAAACACTGTAGAACAAATTTAGGTCAAGTCATTTATATCTCTTTCAAACCAACTCAAAGTTATTAACTTTGGGCATAAACTTTATCGCAATTTTCCGAGGTGATTATGGCAAATTACGACATTTTTGACGAACAATACTATCTTTCCCAATATGGTTTTGTGAAAGATGCAGTCGATCGCGGACTGATCGGCTCCGGCAAAGAACACTTTGAACGATTTGGTCAAGCTGCTGGTTTAACTAAAATATCGCGGTATTTTGACGAAGAAACCTACCTTGCTGGCAATCCCGATCTTACACCCTTTGTCCGCACCGTCAACCCAAACGCGCCTTTTGCTTCTGGCCTCGATCACTTCATCCAATTTGGTTATGAAGAAGGAGCTCGTCGCACTCAAGTATCCCCTGAGTATAACGAAGACTTTTATTTGCGAAATAACTCAGAGTTATTGCCATTCATTCAGAATGGAACTTTCAAGTCGGGATACCAGCACTTTATCCAATATGGTGTCGAAGAAGGTCGTTTTGGCACTTCTTTCTTTGAACCAGAATACTTAGAGCAAAATCCCAATCTTGTGCCATTTATCAACTCTGGAGCGTTGAAAACAGGCCGCGATCACTACTTCCAATTTGGGCAATTTGAGGTCAACCGTTCAGCAACTTTTGTCGGTAGCCGCAGCAACGATGTCCTAACTGGCGTTGGTGTAGGGAATGTCGAACTTGTTGGAGTTGAAGTAGGTGTAGATCGCAGCGGCAATCGCCAGTATGAAAGTTTTGGAACCAATGAATTTGATGTCCTAATTGGTAGTCCGGGAACCGATAACTTCGTGCTGGGAGTTCCTGCAACCTCCGGTAATGCTGCACCTACATCCCTCTATTTGGGTAACGGCCAGGCCACAATTCGGAACTTTGATGTAGTCAATGATTTTATCCAATTGCAAGGCTCTTCATTGACTAACTACAATCTGACTCCTGTAGGTAACAATCTATCGATCCAAACACGGTTTGGAGACGTATTTGGTGTGATTGAGGGAGGAGCAAATTTAAGTTTGACCGTTCAAGGTGTACTTCCTAACGGCACTTTCTTGATTGGCTAGAATAGTGACTTTAGACAGTGAGTTTGGCGGTAAGCTATTTAATAGCTTACCGTTAATTTTTTGAGTAATTTTTTAAATAAATAAAAGCTGGGAGTACCCACAATTTGAGATATTATAATTAACTGAAATATTTTAATTGCGGCTGATTATGAATTAGGAAATTTTAACATTAGGGTGCGTTATTAACACACCCTACTAAACTTAGATTATGGCAGTTCACCAAATTGCTGTCGATAGCGATCGACTAATTCTTCTGCTGTCAAATATCGAGAACCGCGTTCATCGTACCAGTACAGCACTTCTAACTGTTTCGCACCATCTTGATATCTGCCTCTGCCAATTCCTAAACCCACCTCTGGCATCCAGAAAGGTTCGCCAATTTGCAATTCATACTCGCCATCGACTAAGCGATAAACTTCAAAGATTTGATGCAAATCTCGTCGCCAATAGTAGGGGTTGTAAATCACATAATACAACACGCCTAAGCCAGCATAAATTTCCATTTTCTTATCGTATTCGCCGCCATAAGTTTGAGAAACAACCTCTAGGGCGAATATCGGAGGAATATTATTTTCCTCCCAAAGAACGTAACTTAAACGTAAAGTATCACCCTTAAAACGCTGAACTCCTAAACTCAGGAAACCATCGGGAATAATTGGCACAAGGTGGCTTACACCAGTTGTGTGATAAACCCCCATGTCCACGCCAAAAAACCAGTCATTACGCTTACTCCAATGAAATTTTAGTAAGAATAAGAGTAAATTGGGCAGAAAATTTTGATTTTCGTTGTCCACAGGAGTATCATCTGAACTAGGTAATTCAGCGCTAGTAGGTAAACGAGTTTCTTGATTAAACTGTACCATAATCGAAAGATGGCTAAGTTATTAGTTAATTATATCGTAACGCTGCCCTCAGAGAGGTAATTTAACCGCCTAGAGAGCGACGTTACAGAAACCTAGTTTCTAAAGGATTAATGGCGATCGCGAACTGCTTTTAACACCTCAACTACCTGTTTATGACCCTCCGATGAAGCCCAAACTAAGGCAGTCCAAGTATTATTATCCTTGGCTTTGATATCCGCTCCTTTTTCTAACAAAAATTGTACAACTTCCGCATGGCCGCTACCAGCAGCACTCATCAAAGCAGTCAAACCAAAATTAGTTTTGGCATTCACATCTGCACCTGCATCTAGTAGTGCTTTTACAATAATTGTATGTCCAGCAGCAGCAGCCCCCATTAAAGCCGTCCAGCCATCATTATCGCAGCCATTGACATCGACACCAGCACTCAGTAACTTCTGCACGATTTCCACTTGTCCGGCCTCTGCCGCAGCAGTCAAAGCCGTCAACCCATCATCATCTTTGGCATTGACATCTGTACGCTGCTCGATCAAAGCTTCTACAGTGGAAATATCACCCGTTTTCGCGGCATTAATTAGTTCTGTCATGTTCTTTTAAAATCTCAAATCAGATGTCAGTAGATATTTTAATCCTCTCTAACGGCCCTGGGGAAATAACTACATGGGTGCGCCCTGTAGTACAAGCTTTGCGACAACAGTTGGGATGCGATCGCACTCTCGTCCGCATTTCCGTTATACTATCCCCTTGTCCCAACGCCTCTGGATCGGAAGCTGCGATCGCGCTTTCCTACCCAGAAGTAGATAGAGTACAAGCAGCAGAGCATTTTTTCCCCTTCTTATTGTCGGGTAAAACAGCAGAAAACTGGGATTGGCGGGACAAAGGAGTGGTTTTATTTCTAGGCGGCGATCAATTTTTTACTGTAGTCATCGGCAAGCGTTTAAACTATCGCACCGTCGTCTATGCTGAATGGGAAGCGCGATGGCTGCATTGGATCGATCGCTTTGGGGTGATGAAACCAGATGCGATCGCCAGCATTCCTCAAAAATATGCCCATAAACTTAAAGTTGTTGGCGATTTAATGGCCGATTTAGGCAACGAAAACCTCCGTAACGCCGCCCTGCGGGCGCTAGAGGAACCCCCCACAGGGCGGCGTGACGAAGCCAACGCGGAATTAATAGGAATGTTACCTGGTTCAAAAGCGGCAAAATTGGCTTCCGGCGTACCCTTAAGTTTAGCGATCGCAGAACATATTCACCGTCTTCGTCCTCAGACTCGCTTCGTAATTCCAGTTGCCCCCACTCTCGATTTACACACTTTAGCAAGTTTTGCAGACCCTAAAAAAAATAAAGTTTTACCCCTATTTGGTAACATCAGTGCTGAACTACATTTAGCAGAATCTCCGTTTTTACTCACAACAAATGGAGTCCGCTTAGAACTTTATACCCAGTTTCCCGCCTATAACTTATTATCTCAATGTAGCCTTTGTTTAACAACTGTTGGAGCTAATACTGCTGAATTGGGTTCTTTAGCAGTACCAATGATTGTCTTGCTACCAATGCAACAAATGGATGCGATGAAAACTTGGAATGGCATACCGGGATTACTCGCAAATTTACCATTATTTGGTTCTGTCTTTGCTACTGTAATTAACTGGTTAGCATTCCAAATGAGACAGGGAAAACTGTTTGCTTGGCCGAATATTTGGGCACAGGAAGAAATAGTGCCAGAATTAATCGGTAAACTGGAACCGGAAGCTTTAGCAAAATTGGTAATCGACTACTTAAATCATCCTGAAAAGTTAGAAGAAATGCGGGAACGTTTGTGTGCAGTGCGAGGAGAATCAGGTGCAGCCAACAAACTAGCTCAACTGGTGTGTGAAGAACTTTTATTGTTATCCAATGAAGGAGAAAAGCAATAAAAAGCACCCGCCACTGATTAATGCTGTCAATATTGCACCAATTATTACCCCTTTCATTTCTCCCCATTTTTGTTTTCGTTTTAGGCTAATAACAATGGGGACAATATATAAAAGTTGAGATAATCCTATACCAATAATTGCATAAGATATTACAACAGTAAAAGAGCTAATTGCAGGCATAGAATAACCGATAGATGTTAGCACGAGGCCGAGGAAAACAAATGCTATATTCATAAAAAATGATGAGCCAATTCCTACCAAAATATCTCTCCATTCCGGTCTTTCTGACATAATTTATATTTCTCCTATTCGCAATTTATTGTTTTGAACACTTACGTAACGCCGCCCTCTGGGCGGTATTTTATTTATAGCAACCTTCTTGGCAATTAGGGCAACTCCAACTCTGACATCTGGTTCATAATCCATTAGGTCGTAACCTCTTCCCTCTTCCCTCTTCCCTAGCCCCTAGCCCCTTCTTCAGTTATTTCATCTAGGAAAAGTAAATAATATCCAGCAACTTCCATTTAGTAAAGCTGTCAAAACTGCACAGATAATAACACCTTTCATCAATCCCCATTTTTGCTTTCTTTTCATCAAAAGAATCAGAGGAATTGCATAGACAATTTGCCACAAGCCAATAGAAACAGGAATCCAGAAAAAGTTATAATTGCGATTAAAAAAGGGCAGATAAGAAGACAAAAATATGAGCGCAGTTATAGTTAAACTGTGTATTACAAATAAGAGGAGAATCCCTAAAACAATCCCTAAAATCTCATTTCTTCGTACCATAGTTTATATTTATCCTACTTTTAATTTCACCGATTAGTAACTAAATGATGCCCAGCACTTCCCTCGCGGTAAAACATATTAAACGTATCAAATGGAATAATCCTTCCATCTGGGTGTACAATGTGAATACAAGACCGTTTCACAGAGCGCACGTCAAAGTTAAACGGATCGAGAAACTGGACAATCAACACCCGAAATACATTTTCATAGGTAATCCCTTCGGGAACCGCCATCATCGGTAAACAGCACAATAACTGTTTTAAAGATGTTGCTGCTGACTTCGGAGAATGGCTAGTGGAAAATAGCTCAAAAATCTTACTTTTGAGTTCTTCATTCTGCTCGTAAAGTACGCTATTCGGCATCATCTTCACATAAGCATCTGGGTCAATCATACCAGTTAACGGTATCACTTTACCATTTAACTTGAGTGCATAAGCCATTGCCAAGCTATCGGGATGACAGGGAACTGGGATAATATCTTCTGGTTTGAAATAAGAACTTTGCTGCAAAATTGACCGCCGAACTTCTGTGAGAGTGTATCTGTCTCGCTTGGGGTCGAATTGTTCTAATCTTCCCGCTACCTGTATCGGTTGGAAAGTGACACCACGAACGCATTTTTGCTGCAAGGCATATTCGATAATTTTGCCAATTTCACGATCGTTTAAACCTTTTTTGACAGTAACAACTAAGGTAGTAGAAATATTATACTCATTTAGGTTAGTAATAGCTTTTTCTCTTACCTCTCTTAAATCTACTCCTCGCAACTCCTCCAGTGTGGATTTTTCAAAGCTATCAAACTGCAAATATATCTCAATTCCCGGCATATATTGACTAAGGCGTTCGCAAAATTTTCGATCCTTAGCAATTCTCACACCATTTGTATTGATCATCAAGTGCTTAATTGGCTTGCTTTTCACCAAATCCATAACTTCAAAAAACTCTGGATGGAGAGTTGGTTCGCCGCCACTAAGTTGCACAATTTGCGGTTCCCCTTCATTAGCAACTACGGCATCTAACATCATTTCAATTTGTGCTAAACTGCGATGTAATCTGGATTGATTAGAATGAGGTGAAATCTCTTCAATACCAGAGTCAGCATAGCAAATAGGACAGGAAAGATTGCACTTATCTGTCAATTCTATCAGAGTCAAACAGCTATGTTGTTCGTGATCTGGGCAAAGTCCGCAGTCGTAGGGACAACCATATTTAATTGGGGTATTAAATTTGAGTGGCATATCCCCAGGTTTGATAAATTCCTGGGTTAATTTATAATAGTCAATATCGTCAGCAATTAAGACTTCTTCTTGTCCGTGAATCAGACAATGCTTAACTAGGTAAACGCAGTCATCGCGAAAGATAATCTTTGCCTCAACTTTTGTTAAGCACTTAGAGCAAACGCTGTTAGTTAAGGCATAAAATAGATAAGGTCGAGTAGGCATAGGATTCGTATTTACTATTTTATAGTTTGAGTTTAGAAATAAGAATTAAATAACTACTGCATTTTGTATGTAGTTGCGCTTCAGCGCTCTTTACTTACCTAGTTCTACTTCAGCACTAAAGCGCAACTACATACCTTTAAATAAACTATTTAATGCTCATTTCTAAGGTATTGACAGGTTGAGTAAACCTAAACAGATTTCCGAGACTGCGGCGATAATAAACTAGAGCTAGAAGACAAGCAATTTGAATGGCTGTCAGACCTAAAAATGGGTGAAAATCTGGCTTAATAAAATCTACGATCAACCGAAAGCCTAAATAGGCTATCATATAAAATTTAAACAGGTCGCCTTCTTGCCGTTGGTAACGGCTGCGAATGCGTAAAAAAGCCATCAAAATCACTAAGAATATAATCTCATACAATTGGGTGGGATGTCTATAAATTCCATCGCCAAAATCTACACCCCAAGGTAAATTAGTTGCAATACCGTAAGTGCGATCGCTCAATCCGGTGAGAAAACAACCAATCCTTCCGATAGCAGTTCCCACAATCAAAGGATAGACGAAAACATCGCCAGTGGAACGGGTAAGACCAATCATTTTTTTTGTTAATTCTACGCCAATTAAGCCGCCAAGTATTGCACCAACTACTGTTTTCCCCTGAATGAAAAGCAAAAGGAATTGCTGCCAATCTTGAGGTAGTAAATCGAGATGTTGTAGTAAAACAAGGGATTTTGCTCCTACTAAAGCGCCTACCATGCCACCCACGATAACAGAAGTTCGCTGAGTAGCTTTGATTGTATCGTTGCGACTATTAAGTATGACTAGACGAAAGGCAATCGCATAGGCTAGAGATTCAAATAAAAGGTGAGGGTGAAGTTGAAATGAACCGATCGGAAAATAAACTGGAAATGTCATAGTTGTTAGTTGTTAGTTGTTGGTTGTTAATTGTTATATCATTTCCGTTTGATTCGTAATTGTATCATAATAATTTTTGTAGGGGCGGGTTCGCCAAGATATTTGATAAGTATTGACAAATCCTATAAACCCGCCCCGGCCATAATTCCGATGCTTAAAAAGCCCAATCTAAAAACTCAAAACTTTAGTCAGATTGACCATCTCTCCGCCCCAACTCATAAACGCCACCACTAACGCAAGCAATCACGCCCATACTAATTGCCCAACTGCGACCCAAACCTAATTCTACTCCCCAATTACACAAGCAACCTGCTAGTAAGAACGGTACAATACTCAACAACGAAGCATAAAAAGAATTTAAAGCTTCTCTGCTGCGGCGAGTCTTTTCAAACTCAGATTCTGAAGTATAAAGCGATCGCTCGGCAAAATTCATCCAGCGGTTGAGCTGTACTATCACCCATTCGCTCACAGGCGATAAGCCCCAATATAAAGCCAAAGACCACAAAGATGCACCAGCGATCGCAGTCGCATCCACAGCAAATATAAACGGAAAAATTTCTGTTAACATGGGCGGTGTCAATTGTAGAGCTGAGAATTTGGGTTTGAGATTGCATCTAAACCCTTGAAATCCTCTCCAGTAGCATCGGCAGTGTAAAAAACTTAGGCGATCGCCGATCTGCGTTTATCTGCGGTTAAACCTGGAAATAACGATGCCAACACACACAATATGAGCTACAGAAGCGTTTGGAACTAAGCTTAACTCAGATTTAAGCCGAATGCTTGACACGGGTGCTGCATAGAGTAAGATACTTCGGTGTAAACTGATTAACTGCCAGCTCGCCTAAGCAATAACAGGGAAGATCGAAGCGAATTGGCATGAAATGCAACAACCACTCGCAAGTATAAAGGGCAATTCAGGAGTGAGAAATATCATGCAAAATTCTACACCGCGACCGACTGCTAAGCGCTTTGTTCGTCCAAAACCGATATTGTTGCTGGCAGGCTTGATCGGCGCGGGTTTTGTAACGATGGGATTGAAGCAGGAGTTAGTAAAGGCTCAGGATTCCAGAGTACAGCAAATTGCTACAGCCAACATTTGGCAAGCCGCTTCTTTCCCGGTAGAAAATTTTGAAGCTTACACCTCTCGCTTCGGCCCGCGCGGCGGCGATTTTCACTATGGTTTAGATTTAGCGGCCCCTGAAGGTAGCTACATCCGCAATTGGTGGGGGGGTCAAGTTACGGAAGTTTGGGAAGATGGCAGATGCGGTACTGGAATTACAGTTCGTTCTGGAGATTGGGAACACACCTACTGTCACCTTAAAGGACGGGTAGAAACTGCTAATGGCAGACCCTATTACATCGATCGCGAAGGGGGCCTACAAATTTGGGAAGGCCAAACGATTCCTGCTGGTGCCAGAATTGCCAGAGTTGGGATGAGCGGCCGCACCACTGGCCCTCATTTACACTGGGGGCTGAAGTATGGTGGCCGCTGGGTAGATCCGGCTTTAGTGCTGCGGGAAATGTACGCTCAGCAAAGCTCTCGCTTCTCTAGTTCGTCGCAATAGAAAAAATAGGACTTACCATTGCTAATGGCTAATGGCTAATTGCTAATGGCTAATTGCTAATTGCTAATTGCTAATTGCTAATTGCCAATTGGGGAAAGAGTTTCCTCATCTCCCCCATCTCCCCTGCTCCCCCGCCCCCCTGCTCCCCCGCCCCCCTCTTTCCCTAGCCCCTAGCCCCTAGCCCCTAGCCCCTAGCTATAACAGTTAACCCTAACGACTAGGTGCTAATTGTTTTTTAGGCAATTCGGTGTATTGAGCTACGATTTGCCTAAACTCGTCTCCTTCGATGGTTTCCATATCTAGAAGAATCTCCACTAAGCGGTCGATTAAAGCTCGGTTTTCGCGGATTAGGCGGCGGGATTCTTCGTAGCAGTGAAGCGCGATCGCCCGTACTTGCCTGTCAATCTTAGCGGCCATCTCTTCGGAATACTCCGATCGCGCCATCCAATCTCGACCCAGAAATACCTCGTTATTAGGACTTTCTAGAGCTACAGGGCCTAAATCCGACATCCCGTAGAGCGTTACCATGTCTCTAGCCAGGGCGGTGACGTGCCTGATATCGCTGCCTGCACCAGTATCGATCTCGTCTGGCCCATAGATTTCGGCCTCCGCAGCGCGTCCGCCCAAGGCTACTGTAATCCGGTTTAACAGCAGAGCGCGGCTTCGCAGGCCTTCGCTGTCTACCATTTCGTCGTCGAGGGTAAAGCTGGTAAAGCCTTCAACTCCGCCGGAACGAGGGATGATAGTTACTTTTTCTACGGGGTCAGAATTTGGCAGCAAGGTGGCGACGAGGGCGTGTCCGACTTCGTGATAGGCTGTCATCCACTTTTTCTTACTGTCTAAAAGTGGGTTGAGTTTGAGGCCGATGGTGATCCGATCGATCGCGTCGTTAATTTCGAGGTTGGCGATCGAATCTTTGCGCCGTCTGGCTGTTAAAATTGCGGCTTCGTTGAGCAAATTCGACAAGTCAGCGCCGGAAAATCCGGGTGTGCGGCGGGCGATCGTTTCTAAGGAAACTTCCGGGTCAAGTTTTTTGTTGCGGGCGTGAACTTGCAAAATCCCCAATCTGCCTTTGAAACTGGGCAAATCTACCATTACTTGGCGATCGAAACGTCCCGGCCGCAGCAAGGCAGTATCGAGCACGTCAGGGCGGTTGGTAGCGGCAATGATAATCACGCCGTTGTTACCTTCAAAGCCGTCCATTTCTGTGAGTAACTGATTGAGAGTCTGTTCTCGCTCGTCGTTACCGCCGCCAATTCCTGCGCCCCGTTGTCGGCCTACTGCGTCGATTTCATCGATGAAAACGATACAGGGAGCGTGTTCTTTAGCTTTTTTGAATAAGTCACGCACCCGCGAAGCGCCAACACCGACAAACATCTCGACAAATTCGGAACCGGAGATGCTGAAGAAGGGAACGCCTGCTTCCCCTGCGATCGCTTTTGCCAGTAAAGTTTTACCAGTACCAGGAGGCCCGATGAGCAATACTCCTTTGGGAATTTTTGCACCGATCGCCGTAAAACGCTCTGGTTTTTTCAAGAAAGTGACGACTTCTTGCAATTCTTCTTTGGCTTCTTCAATGCCAGCTACATCATCAAAGAGTACGCCAGTTTTGGCTTCCATTTGAAAGCGAGCTTTCGATTTGCCAAAGTTCATGGCATTTCCTTGGGCCTGAGTTGACCGCCGCAGAATTGCCATTAACACGCCCAACACGAGAAAAATTACCAAGAGATTGACTGCTAGCCCCATTGCTGCACTGTTGTCGCTAGAGGGCTTGACTTCAAAATCTACTTTTTTGGCGCGGATTTGCTCTAAGAGTTCTGCGTTGTACTCAAATAAGCTCACCACTTGCATTGGATCGGTTGGTTTTTGCCCCTCTAACCTGACTTTGGCTAGCCGTTGGGCGGGATCTAGTTCTATTTTGGAGACTTGCCCCTGCTCGATTTTTTGCA
Source organism: Kamptonema formosum PCC 6407 (assembly GCF_000332155.1). GTDB lineage: Bacteria > Cyanobacteriota > Cyanobacteriia > Cyanobacteriales > Microcoleaceae > Kamptonema > Kamptonema formosum. The sequence continues at coordinate 306,770 of NZ_KB235898.1, forward strand.
GCAGTTGGCTGTAGGTCATGCTGTTTGGCGCTGTGTCGGCAAAGGCTGGCCCTCCCAGCATGACGCTGGAGGAAATCGCCCAACTGGCCAGGATGCGCCACAAGTGCCGCCCAATATTAGCTTGGTGCCTGTCGCTTTTTGCAGCCTGATGACCTATCCACGCTTGTTTCCTAAGACCTTTCATAATTGCGATCGCCTTTTGAGTACAGCCTTAAACCTTATTCTAGTTTAACTTTTTGGCTGGAACCTTGCTCTTTCTGCATACTGAAAGTAGCCAATTTTAAACACTCACCCCAGAACTGTTGGCTGTTTCCACCAAAATCCTGTTAATCTCGGCTGCCGTCAAATTCGGATTAGCTTGCCGCATCAAAGCTACAACCCCAGATACGTGCGGTGTTGCCATCGAAGTACCTGCGTAGTAACGATAGGGAATACCAGGGAAAGATAACGGTACTGTCGAATAAATGTCATCCTGAGTTCGATTTCCCCCTTCTCCTCCTGGCGCAACCACATAATTGAGGACTGTAGTACCCGCAAGGTTGGAGAAGTAAGAAAGGTTCTGATTGCGGTCTACTGAACCTGTGGCAATTCCTACCTCGGAAGCAAAGCGGGCTGGGTAATCTGGGCGAGGGCCGGAGTCATTGCCCGCAGCCGAAACCACCACTACACCTCTAGCTTGTGCAAAGCGAATCAGTTCTAGTTCGTCGGTTTCCAATGTTGTACCGCCCACACTCAGATTAATCACAGTTGCTCCATTTGCGATCGCATACTGAATTGCAGCAAGTTCATTCTCAGTTTTGCCCGATCCTTCGGCGTTAAGTATCCTTAGAGGCATAATCTTGGCATTGGGAGCAACCCCAGTAATACCAACGCCATCTTGTTTAGCAGCAATGATGCCGGATACGTGAGTGCCGTGACTGTTTTCATCCATCGGGTCATTATCGTTATCGATAAAATCCCACCCGTGAAAATCGTCAATAAAGCCGTTGAAATCGTCATCTATCCCATTATTAGCTTTGTCAATTCCGTTGCGATCGACACCAGTCTCGCCTAAGTTTGTCCATATATTGTCTGACAATTCGGGGTGATTGTAGTCAACGCCGCTATCTAGAACCGCGACTATTACATTTTCCCCAGTAATTCCTGTTGCCCAAACTTCGGGAGCTTTGACTAAATCCCGTCCCCATTCATCTCCACCCAAATCAGGAACGTCTGGGAAAGTAGGAGCGTTAGCAGCACGAGCAACGGCGGCCGCTGCATCTACCAAACCAAACCCGAAGCGAGTGTCAAAATTCTGCGTACCGATGCCTTCTGGGTTTCCCCTGCTGGGTGTCGCCGACAAATTCAAGCTGAAATTAGTGTCGCCCTCGTATTGATAAACCTTAACGTAATAGGTTCCTGCGGAAAGGGAATCAATAGTAATTTGCTCTGGTTCTGTATCTGCTTGTTCGGAGGAATCGATAATATCTGTGACATCAATAGATTTGTCGTCGTTGATGTCTTTAATAATGGCAACATCGGCATCAGCGCTCAAATTGCTGAGAACTAATTGGAAATCACTAATAGTAGGAATAGTGAAGCGGTAGATATCCTGTGGTTTATCGATGCTCACGAAGTCACTAACAGTTTTATTGCCGTTAAGTACGCCCAAGTCGCGAGCTTGGTTGAGTTCATTCCCTAATAGATTGGTAGCAGGGAAGAAACCTCCGATGAAGTCATCGGGGGAGGTATTAAGAGCAATTCCCAAAATAGCACCAGACTGCCGAATTTGAATCAGGGTGTCCGTACTGCCGGGAGTCAGGGAAACTTGTTGTAGAGTCAGATCGTCCTCGGTGATGCCGTCAGTTAATCCAATAAAATCAGATAAACTGTCAAAGTCGCCGATAATATCGGCTGCACCTGGGTCTAGTGTTGCTGCATCGGTACGAAGGATGAAGATATCTAGGCCGATGCCACCGACGAGGGTATCTAGGCCGAAGTCGCCTACAAGTATGTTGTCATCGTCGCCACCGATCAATAAGTCATCTCCTCGACCTCCTTGGAGGGTATTGCTGCCTGCTTCTCCGCTGAGGAAGTCGTTGCCTTGACCACCGTTGAGGAAGTCGTCACCGGAACCTCCGAATAGGATATCTGCACCACCACCGCCTAGAATGCGATCGTTGCCAAAGTCGCCACTAATCTGTTCAGCATCGCCTGAACCGACGATGAAATCATTGCCACCCAGGGCAAATAGTCCATTGGGGTAAGGAGCCAAAAAGCCCGGAGTTAAGGTTAAACTGTTGGGGCTGTCGTCTAAAAGATAGGAACTGCCGTCAGCGCTGGGGCCTGCCATAAAGGATGTTCTCGTAAGTTGGTGATTCGATTTTAGATTTTTAGATGTGACTTTGTAGTAAGTTGGCGGTTGCTAAGCTTTTACGCATTGGACTGATGGGCGTTTGAGGAAACTCTTACTTTTATTCTCTTTCCCTTCTTTCCCTTCTTTCCCTAGCCCTAAGCATCCTAGCCCCTAACCATAGACGATGCCCCAGGCTGATAGATCGAGCTTGATGTTTAACACTATCAATAATGGTACAGCAAAACTTTCAGCGAGTTAGCAACTTAATTAAGCCTGTGATTTCGCGCCTCAAGCCATATCTGCGCTATTTCATTTTAGGTGGTACTCTCCTATTTGTCGCTAAGGCTTTTAAAGATCACTGGCAAGAAGTGGCGGCGATCCGCATTGACGAGACGGGTGTTGTCATGCTCGCGATCGCGCTTAGCGTTACTTTACTTTCTCATATCTGGGCGGGTTGGGTGTGGCTATGGATTTTACGAGAATTTAATCAATCTGTTGATACTGTTTGGGGTATCCGAGTTTTCCTGAAAACTAATATCGGGAAGTATTTACCCGGCAATATTTGGCATTTTTGGGGTCGCATCCAAGCAGCAAGAGAAGTCGGAGTCCCGGCAGCAATTGCTACTCTTAGTGTTTTGCTAGAACCGCTGTTGATGGCTGCTGCTGCTTTGCTAATTGCTTCCATCGGCAGTCAGCCAGAAAATCGAGCTTTGCAGGTATTTAGTTTAGTAGCAATTTTGATGACCGTCCATCCCAATATTTTAAATCCCTTAGTTCAATATGTGGGAAAAATGAAAGGTTTAGGGAGTAAAAATCAAATACAGAAAAGCGGTAATACAGATCGGGACAAAAATCAATTAGATAACGGCTTTAATGAATCCGAACAATTACCAATTACCAATTACCAATTACCAATTACTAATTCTATACCCCAAATTAAACGCTATCCCTTCCTGCCTTTATTGGGGGAAATCATTTTTTTAGGTTTGCGCGGGGGCGGTTTCTTAATGACTTTAACTGCCTTGACTTCGATAAATTTTAGCGAGATTCCTCAATTATTTAGTGCTTTTAGTTTTGCCTATGTTTTAGGCTTAGTGATACCAGGAGCTCCGGGAGGATTGGGAGTTTTTGAAGCTACGGCGATCGCACTTCTAGATCGCCGATTTTCTCCAGCATTAATTGTTAGCGCAGTTGCTCTCTATCGTTTTGTTAGTATTCTTGCAGAAGCCATCGGTGCAGGTTTTGCTTGGTTAGATGAACGCCGTTAAGTAAGTAGTCGGACATAATTAAACGTAGGGTGGGCGCTCGCGCCTGAATAATCCTTTACCTTCAAAGCTGCTAACCCAGCATCAAGAGATCTTTCAATAGATGAATCCGGTAAATTAGGATTGGTAGGAGATGCCATGACAGTCCCGAAAAATAGCGTCCTTTCCAAGATAGCCTAGAGCTTACAATCTGCAATAGACATCAGATATTTTTTTACCGCAGGTTGAAGGGCGAACAGGGTTTCACTTTCTGCTTGGACTGTTTCAATTAGCGATCGCCTTAAAAGCGATTCCAGCGCCTTCAGCAATTCTGAATCCCGATCTTGCTGAATATTTGAGTACAAATTTTCACACCCAACAGGCATGACTTCTTTCGCCATGCAGTGTAATAGCTGGATTTCTAATGCTGATAAGCGATTAAACTGCCGAGATAACGTATCGCTATAATCTCCCAGAAACAGCCCATTTCTTAAAAATTTAGCAATGCTGCCGCCAAACATATCCTTAATAGTTGTTGTTACTATTTTTAACGCTAAAGGATTGCCGCTGTATGCCTCTATCAGTTCTGAGTATTCACCTTCTTCAGACACACCCTTGTTTTTAAGGATGTCCGCTGCCGCTTCTCCCAAACTACCCAATTTAAATGACCGTACAGATTGATTTTGACCTTCTAACGCCGCAATTTCTTTGGGTTTTTCGCAGCTAGTCAACAGCAAGCAACTTTGATGCTGCGATTTTCCTACTTGTTTCAGAAATTCCCCATATACTTGATAACCTTTGCGATAATTTCCTGTTAACTGCTCAGTGCTGAAAACAGCTTCCCACTCATCTAAGATTATCAAGCATCGACGCTTTTGTAAACACTGAATCAGCCGCTGGATACCATCAGCGATGATTGTCGGTTCTATTGCATTTGTGGAAGCGATTAGGTTCTCCAAAGAAAATTCTAGCTGCGATCGCTCTCAGAGAGCGATCGCAGCTAGAAAAAATTTTTTTTTAGAGTGACTAACTAACCGCAATTTACCTAAATCGCTTAGCGGTCGATCGGATAAACATTCGATTAAATTTACCAGAGTATCTGCCAATAGAGGTGCATGACTGAGGTTGAGCCAAATCAAGCACTCAAACTGGTCTTTAATCATATTTCTTAGCTTAGATGCTAAAGCAGTTTTGCCAATGCCACCCATACCCAATATAGCAACTAAGCGAGAGTTTTCCTGTAAAATCCATTGCTTTAAGTTAGCAATTTCTGTTGTACGCCCGTAGAAAATAGAGGGATCTACCGCCAGCCCCCATTCAGTTCTATTTTCGATGGGAGTTTGGGGAGTTTGGGCAGAATTTATCAATGTAGAATGCAATGTTTCTGTGCTACTATTTTGTTTATAACCACATATTTCTAGCATAGTTGGGATTTCTTTCCAGTCTTGGGGTTGTTGCAGCGTTAAAACTTCTATGTAGCGATACAGCCCTCTCGATAAATCTACTCTAATACCCGTGCATTTACGATGGAGTGCGGCGGCAATTTCCTGCGGGCTATAATTGCAAAGCAATCCTCGCAGGTACGTTTTTTCTAAAGGAGTGAGTCGCTGCTTTCTACTGCTAGTGTAGTCTTGCTTGGCCGCTGTCAAATCTGCATATAACTGTTCGAGATTCCAGCAAGCCTCAGCCTCTAGAAACTTCTGTGCTGGTATTTGTAAAAGTTTATTTTGGTATGTCATGTATATTCATAATAAGTAAACACTCCGTCAACTCGATACAGCTACTTTGTCAGTCGGAAAAAGTTAGATGCACCTGATGCAACCTTGAAAGCGACTTTAATCTGTTTTGCCAGCTCAAGTCGAACACTTCTTTGCGATTTGAACATAATCTTGCTAAATCATGCGAAACTGTTTAGGTGAAATGCCTGTGTATCGGCGAAAGCACTTTGCAAAATGACTGGGATTGGCAAAGCCACACTCGATCGCAATATTGTTTATTGTCCATTCTGTCTGCTTCAATAGTTGCTTCGATCGCTCTACTCGTTGCTGAATTAAGTAGGCATGAGGAGTCATTCCCGTTGATTGCTTAAACAATCGACAGAAATAGTATTGACTCATACCTAATTCGGCTGAAATTTCTGCTAACGATACATTTTCACTAAAACGATCGTTGATATATTCAATAGCTTGCTTCAGTTTGTATTTGGGCAACCCGTAAGCATATTCCATCAGAATATGCTTACGGGTTGAGTAATATGTTAAGCAATGAGCCGCTAGAGCCGTCGCCATTGAATCCGCATAAAAGCAACTATTATTTGGATGGTTTTCCAATACTGCTGTCAGTGCTAAGATAATTTGCCAAACTAGCGGATCTGGTTTTTTAAGCGTGAGATTAACTTCAACTCGATCTGGGTTTACTGACTCATAGGCGGCATGATTAAGAAATGTAGGCTCAAGGTAGCAGTGAGTGATATCAAATTCCTGACTACACCTAGCCTTAATAGGTGCGTAAGCAGGAAGTATTTCAATGCAACCCGTTTCCTCCTGGTCATGCTGCACTAGGTGACGCTTACCATCAAAGGCTAATTCCATTTCTGTTGGCTGCTTCCAAAATGGAAGACAAATTATATGTTGCAAACCACATATTTCAGGAATTTCCATTGCAGGCAGTTGATAGTGTGCTAGATGAATATTTTTCCATCCCGCGTCATGACTGGAGTGAATAAGCGGGCGCGGAACAAACTTTGAAGTTGCATCTTGTTGAGAATAATCAATAGCTAAGGGTCTTTCTGTTAGCATCCTTTTCGGTCCTTCCAATACCTATGGATCAAATTTTTTTCCAGTAGCTGCCTCATCCTTATAACTACGAGTTATAAGGAAACTTTCTGTATAATATGCCAAATTGAGTAATTCTCAGAAAAATACCTAATAAAACTACTAATAGCTGTTAGGTGACTTATCGGTCTTGAGTATTTTATAAATGTAGAGAGCGGGATTTTATAACACCTGCTGTCAGAAAAGTTAAGAGGACAGCTTAAATGGCATCAATTCAACTGACAAATCGGCTAACTGCAACAGACAAGAATATTTTTACTCCCAACTCGTCTGATGCTACTGGTACAACAACTCGCGCTAAAGATTACCTCTTAGAAGTACAGTTAGTTAATGAGCCTATATCAATCGATCTTTTTAAAGATGCGAGCACCTATGACCCTTACGTGGAAGTCTATCAGATACCCAAAGGCAGCAGGGGTGCGAATCTCGCTGAGACGGGTACTTTTGTTGCTCAGGATGATGATAGCGGCGGCGGCCTCAACTCAAGAATAGCGGCGCTTACAAGTCTGCCTGGTGTGGACTATGTAGTCCGCGTGACTAGCTTTAGTGCGTTATCATCACTTCCTCAGCCTTTCACATTACAGGTTTCAACTCCCAATGGCACTGTCGCCTTGAAAGACCCCGTAACAGGTGTGACTTTAGATGCAGCAGGCAACATCATCCCGGGCAGTGGCGGGGACCCTCTAACAGGCAACCTTCCCGTCCGACGTTTCTTTGACAAGACAGCAGGAGGGCATTTTTATACCACTGACCCGACAGAGAAAAATGAGCGACTGAACAACCCTACTCGTTACCAGAGTGAAGGCGATGAATTTATCGCTCCGGCCGCCGGTAACGCAAAGGTTCAACGCTTCTTCAATACAGCATCAGGAACCTACTTCTATACAAATAAACCTACTGACATACAGTTTGTTCGCGACAACTTACCCCAGTTCCGTGCTGAAGGGGAGGTTTTCAATTCATATAACACGGCAGTTTCGGGTGCGATACCCGTCTTTCGTTTTACTAACCTGGCGAGGGAACGGGAAAATCCGCAAAATATTACACACTTTTACACCGCTAGCGCAGCGACGCGGGCGGTGGTACAGGCGAGGTCAGATTTCCGGGATGAGGGGGTTGCTTTTTATGCTCTTCCCCCGACCTAAGTAGTCAGTTGGATTCATTTAGGTTTAAAAGCAGTAGTAGGGTACGCCGCGCGCACCCTACTTTTTTATCTATCAAACTTCAGGTTCAATTCCAGTATCTTGACCAATAGCATAATCACCTTCTGGATGGAGATTTTGAAGTACAGATTCGAGGGAATCTGTTAATAGAATACTTTGCGGATGCTCCTGAAATTTTTCCACAAACGTACCATCTGTTTCTGGGATTTCAGTATGATCTGGTAAACGAGTAATTTGACCAATTTCCTCGGTAATATAAGTCATGACTTCACCTCAATTATCGGTAATTTCTAAACCAGAAACTACAGGCGCAATCTTATTCAATTTCAAGGCCGGATGTTCGCCTTCCACTTGTTGACAATTCCATTCATTTCTAAACAGTAAAACTGGTCGCCCCCAGCCATCTTTGACTGTCACTGTATTAAATAATCTCCCCACTTTTTCCAGCGCATCCCAACCACCATCAACCCAACGAGCAACGGTAAAAGGTAATAACTCTAACAGCGACTCTACGCCGTATTCATTCTGCATTCGGAATTGCACTACTTCAAATTGTAATTGCCCAACTGCGGCTAAAATTGGATCGCGCTTAGCATCATCTGCCGAGTACATAATTTGTACTGCCCCCTCTTCTTGTAACTCGGAAATACCTTTACGAAATTGTTTGAATTTAGAGGGATTGGGATTTCTCAAATAAGCAAAAAGTTCGGGTGAAAAACAGGGTATTCCTTCATACTCTAGTTTTTGACCGTTGTAAATCGTATCGCCAATTGCAAATACTCCCGGATTATTCAACCCAATTACATCCCCAGGATAAGCAACTTCTATGGATTCCCGATCTTGGGCAAATAACTTTTGAGGTCTTGACAATCGTACAACTTTACCAGTACGAGAGTGATTCACTGTCATATCTTTCTCAAATTTGCCGGTACAAACCCGAATAAATGCCACCCGATCTCGGTGTTTCGGGTCCATATTTGCTTGCAGTTTAAACACAAAACCAGTAAATTCTGGGTAAGTTGGTGGCATTTCGCCCATACTACTTTTGTGAGTTCCAGGCTTGAGGGCATAATCTAGAAACGCATCCAAAAATAACTCCACCCCAAAGTTACTCATGGCACTACCAAAGAATACGGGTGTCATTTTCCCAGCGCGAACTAATTCTAAATCGAGTTCGGAACCGACTGCTTCTAAAAGTTCTAGGTCATCTTTAAGTTGATAGTAAAGGTCTTTCTCTAACAGTTCTTCAATACGAGGATCGCCTAACTCTATAACTGTATCGATCGCCTCCCGCGAACCGTGTCCCGCACGCTCAAATAAGTGAATCTGACCTTGGCGGCGATCGTAAACGCCTTTAAAGCGATCGCCCATTCCAATGGGCCAATTCACCGCATAAGTCTGCAAACCCAATTCTTTCTCAATTTCATCCAACAATTCCAGCGGTTCTCTCCCCGGCCTGTCAAGTTTATTGAAAAATGTAAATATTGGCAAACCGCGCATTCGGCAAACTTCAAACAATTTCCGTGTTTGTGGTTCTAAACCTTTCGCCGCATCTTCTAGCATCACTGCGTTATCAGCGGCGGCCAAAGTTCTGTAAGTATCTTCACTAAAATCTTGGTGTCCGGGAGTATCGAGTAAATTAATCTGATACTTTTGATACTCGAACTGCAACACTGTAGAAGTAATCGAAATTCCCCGTTGTTGTTCCATCGCCATCCAGTCTGAGGTAGCGTGACGCTGGGCCCGCCGCGCCTTGACTGCACCCGCTTCGTGAATTGCACCTCCGTACAGCAGCAGTTTTTCTGTGAGAGTGGTTTTACCCGCGTCAGGGTGGGAGATAATCGCAAAGTTGCGACGACGCTCAACAGCGGTTTGCAGTTCTGTCTCAAGCTCTGTGGTCATAGAAGAATTACAGGGAAAAATCTTGGCCCAGTCTTTATTATAGGAATTATTGGTACTCTTGATTGTCGGTTGCTTGAAGGGTGTCCTTGAGAAGGTGGATTTTGGATGGCAGGATTGGGGACTGGGGGATTTGTTTGTTCAATAGTAAGGTGCGATCGCGATCGCTATACTTGGGTGAGCGCCAACACCTCGATCGGCGATCGGTTAAGCTAAACCATAAATGTCATACCAATTTAAGCTCGACAATAAGTTTGTATAATCCTATTGTTTACTATGTATAATTGAGTTTTACAGGACTTACGCACCCAACCAAAGAAACCGGGTTTTTTAACGAAAATACTTCCTTGTGATTTCTACTCACAGTGATTGTAATTAAGGAATATTACTAAATTAGATTTCACCAAACTTACCATCAAGAAAGTCAATATTAATATAAAAGAATAAGTTATTGACATTAGAGCTTAGAAAGGGTAATAAAAACGGATTGATAGTGCGAACCATTCAACTCTCTTCTTTGGTAAAGTAATTTATCGTTTACAATCATAGGGTGTGACATCAGACACGACAACAAGCAATCCTTTTTAATTATCATCTACTTACCGACTGTTAATCTCTGGCAAGTAAAGGCAAGAATCATGCTCGATAATTGGCATAATTTTTTTACCGCAGGACAGTTTATTCCTCACGGTCATTGCTATCTATGGAAGCCGGGATTAGTCAGGCTTCACGTAGTTTCGGATGCAATAATTGCTCTATCCTACTATTCCATTCCTCTAACCTTAGTACATTTAGTCCGCAAGCGCGGCGATTTGCCTTTTAACTGGATATTTCTCTCCTTTGGCAGTTTTATTATTGCCTGTGGCACGGGACACCTCATGAATATCTGGACGCTATGGCATCCTACCTATTGGCTAGCAGGTTTCCTCAATGCGTTTACAGCTATTATTTCTGCCTGTGTAGCCGTACTCTTAGTGTGGTTAATTCCTAAAATCTTAGCTCTTCCAAGTCCAGCACAATTAGCAGCAGTTAACAGGAAACTAGAAATAGAAATTAAGGAGCGCCAGCAGGCAAGATTAGAACTAGACCAAGCTTACCAGCAATTGACTTTTCATGTCGAGAATTCGCCTGTGGCAGTGGTAGAATGGGATAGTGAATTTCGGGTGAAGCGGTGGTCGCGGCAAGCGGAAAAAATCTTTGGTTGGAAAGCCAATGAAGTGATAGGAAAACACCCTGCGGAATGGCAATTAATTCATCCTGAAGATGCAGAAGCCGTCAGCTCGAGCGTGCTTAAACTTCTCTACGGCAACGAACCTCGTAATATTAGTAAACACCGCAACTATACTAAGGACAATTCTATTATTTACTGTGAGTGGTATAACTCCGCATTTATGGATGAGTCTGGAACTTTGGTGTCAATTTTGTCCCTAGTTCTTGACATCAGCGATAGACTGCGAGCAGAGGAAGGGTTAGTCAACCAAAAGCGCACCTTGAGAACTATTCTAGACCACGCTCCGATTTGGATTTGGATGACAGATACAAAAGGCAAAATGCAATTTGTGAATAAGACTTTTTGTGAAGATATGGGAGTTACTGAGTCTCGCTTTTTAGAGGTTCCTCACTATTCAGAAATTATCGGTAAAGAAGAGTCGGTAAACTCCCTAACATCTGATGCAGCTTGCTGGAGTCAAGACGCACCTCATCACTCAGAAGAAACTCTGCTTTTTGTAGATGGTAAATTTCACGATTTAGAAATCATCAAAGCTAAGCTTAAAGGTGAATCTGGCAAGGCAATTGGTTTAATTGGTTTGGCGGTAGATGTCAGCGATCGCAAACAAGTTCAGTTAGCACTTCAGCAGTCAGAAATTCAATTTAGACAACTCGCTCAGCACGAAGAATTACTCAACCGTTTAGCGAGTCAAATTCGCAATTCTCTAGACCTTGATACCATCCTACAAACAACAGTAAATCAAATTAGAAATTTGTTGCAAATTGACCGCTGCTATTTTCTTTGGTATCGTCCAAAGACGAAAGAATTAAATGCTAAATCGGCGGCGGAAAATATACTCGAAATAACTAAAAAGCTTGACCCAGAGGAAAAAATATCAGTCAACTATTTTACTGATTCTGCCGATAAATCTCGACCCAAATGCCAAATAGTGCCGATAGAAAACTGCTATTGGGAAGTAGTAAATGAAGCCAAGGATACAAGTTTGGATAGTTATATTGGCTTCTATTCTGGCGAACAAATAGGTCGTTGGACAGATCGTTTACTACAACTATCAATCATCCGAGTTAATGATGCTAGTACGTTATCTGAGCCAGAAATGCAGAAATTTTTACTGTCTTTTGGGATGATTTCTTATCTCTCCTTGCCAATTCAAACCCAGTCGGGAGAAATAGGGGTTTTAGTGTGCGGACATCAGAGTTGCGTGCGGGTATGGCCAGACAGTGAAGTAGAACTTTTGCAAGCAGTGACAAATCAATTAGCAATCGCACTCGATCAAGCTGAAATTTACAGCCAAACTCGCCAAGTCGCTTTCCACGCTCAAGCTCAAGCAGAACAATTAGAGCAAGCTTTGCAGCAGTTACAAAAAACTCAAGCTCATCTGATCCAAACTGAAAAAATGTCCTCTCTAGGTCAGATGGTAGCCGGTGTTGCCCACGAAATTAATAATCCGATCAATTTTATTCATGGCAATATTAGCTATACCAGTGACTACGCCCTAAATTTACTAGATTTAGTGGAACTTTACCAAAAATACTATCCCAAACCAACTCCCGAAATTCAAGAGCGGATCGACAATATAGACTTGGCATTTATGAGTGAAGATTTGCCGAAGTTGTTATCTTCAATGAAACTAGGAACTGAGCGAATTCGCTCTATTGTCTTGTCCCTGCGAAACTTCTCACGTCTCGACGAATCAGAAGTCAAAGAAGTTAACGTTCATGAAGGTATTGACAGTACGCTGCTGATCTTGCAAAATAATCTTAAGGAAAAACCAGAAGAGTTAAGCATTCAAGTTATTAAAGACTACGGTAGCTTGCCTTCGATCGAGTGTTGTCCCGGACAGTTGAACCAAGTCTTTATGAATCTACTTGCTAATGCGATCGATGCTTTACATGAGCTAAGACTCAAGCAGAAACAGCAAGAACAACAATCCCCAACACTGAATGCTCAATTACCTACGATTTGGATTCGGACTGAAGTTATAGATAGCGATCGCATCGCTATTAAAATTAAAGACAATGGCCCGGGAATGACTGAGGAAGTGCGGAGTAAGCTATTTGACCCCTTTTTTACTACTAAAGAAGTAGGCAAGGGAACTGGTCTGGGTTTATCAATTAGCTATCAAATTGTAGTAGAAAAACACGGCGGTCAGTTGTACTGCATTTCTGCACTAGGAGAAGGGGCAGAATTTGCAATCGAGATTCCAGTTCGACAGCAAAGTAATAAAAAGTTGATTTCTGGTCTTCCTGTTGCTGAGGCCATATAGTCTTAAAAATTAAAAATGGAACAATGGAACAGCTTCGAGGGGCGAGGCTGTGCTAAAGTTGTGTAAAAAGGAAACTTATAACAAAAGGAGATGGAGGCTAATATGTACGACTCCGACAAGCGGAAACTACTATCAGGTTTGAGTCACGGGGCAATATTTTTCAGCGCTACACTTGTGTCTATCGGCATACCCATAGCTATTTTGCTAGTATCCGACGACCCAGTGGTTAAGGATAATGCCAAAGAATCTCTCAATTTTCACATTAACCTCTACATCTACGGTGCAGTTGCTGGGGTGCTGATTTGGGTTTTAATTGGTTTCCCGCTATTGGTTTTGTTGGGAATTATCAGTTGGGTAATGCCAATTTTGGCTATTGTCAAAATTTTGGCAGATCCCGATCAGCCTTACCGTTATCCTTTTATTTTTCGCCTGGTTTAAGAGCTGATTTTTACTCTTTTTATTCAAACCCGCTTCGGCGGGTTTTGCTTTTGTATTTCATTTTTTGCTGACTGTCATGGATTAGTAATACGGCAGGAGGCAGGAGGCAGAAGGCAGAAGGCTCTTATGTAGAAGGAAAATGCAATACTAGAACGGGTTTGGGCGACCCTTGAATGTCAAGACCGTTGTGGCGGTTGCTATAGTTGTAGGATGAGTGCTTCTCTAATGTATACCCTGAGCGCCACCAATATCTTAACTTTCAGCGCTCACCCTACAACCTAGATTCAGAATTAAAAATTAAAAATTAAAAATTGCTGATTCGCTCTTAATTTTTAATTTTTAACTTTTAATTCTCAATTAACTTTAGCAACTTCAGCTTGGTGCTCTGCTGCTTGTTTAGCATTGATTTTTTGATTGAGTTCGCGAATGCGACGCGAGAGTAGACGGATAATATTGACAGCAATTCCCGGCGTTTCATCAATAGCATCATAGAGCTGCATCTGAGTCAGCATCAAACACTCGCATTTTTCAATAGTCGTGATCGAAGCCGAACGCGGTTCAGCGTCAAACAGGGACATTTCGCCAAAAAAAGTACCCTGTTCTAACTGTGCTAGGTCGCGATCGCCTATATGTACTCTGACTTTACCAGAAACAACAATATAAAGCGATCGCCCTTCTTGACCTTCAGTAAAAATGCTGTATTTAGATGGAAAAGAAAGCTCGTCCATCACAGATGCTAGACGCACGAGAAAATCATCTCGCAGTTCCTTAAAAATCGGAACTCCCCTGACAAATAATAGGCGTTCAACGCTGGTTAACATAAGCCATTGTGGATTTTAAAATTGTTAACTATTAACCGTTAACTGTTAACCGTTAACCGTTAACTGTTAACTGGGAAGGAAAGGCAAAGGAAAAGGGAAATCTGGAGATCGCCCTCTCCTCCTACCCTGGAGCAACGTGAGATTGATGGGAACTGACACCCAACTCTCCCATCATCTGCTGAACTTGAGCTGCTACGAGATGATCGGCATCATTTTGCAGCATCGGTAGCAATTCCACCAGAGCGCGGGGGGAAGCAATTCTCAAGTAGGCGAGCACTGCTTCGCGCACAAACCCCGTTGGGTGGCGCAAACAGACTAAAGTCTGTTCCGCCGTCAGACTCCAGCGAGACTCCCGCGCCAAGTGAAAGCAGCAAGCCAAGGCCCAGTCAGAAAGGAAGTGGCGCAGATCCAATAAACGGCGTAAGCGATCGCTCGGAGCTAGGGGTCTATAAGCTAATAGCTCCGAAAGCCCTTGCAATTTTTCTTGCTCAGAGTGGCGATCGAGGATGTTAATGAGCGCTCGCTTATTAGGCAAATCAACAGTATTATCCAGAATTTCCAGACCTCGTGCCATATTGGACTTAGATTCAGATTGGATATTAAAAGCAGCGGCTTGTATTGCGTCCAAAGGATAAAGGAACTTCATCAGCAAAAAGCAGCGTTCAATGGCATCGGATTCTAGCCCCCGCAGAGCGCGCCTTAGCAATTCTGCATAGTCTGCGGTTAATTGTCCAGAATTATCAGAGCGATCGCTCTCTTCTGCCTGCTGTGGGCCGGTCATCCTCGAAAAATCGATCGTAGCGGCATAAATCTGACCGATAAACATCAGCTCTTGGTCTATCAACAATTCCAAACCACTACGGCCCATGCGGTCTAACACGCCTTCAATTCCCGCTTCTCTGGGCATTTTCAGCAGGATGCGGAGGATATTACGGCGGGATTTACCCCAAGCTGTCATCCCATGACTTACCAAAGCATCGAGAGCTGGAAGCGTGCCAATTTGACCGATCGCTGTCCAAGCTTGGAGCCGTACTAAGTCAGATTTATGGATATCATTGGCTAAATCTACCAACAGGGGAATTGCGTCATTTTCTAGACGAACCAAAGCTTGGAGAGCAGCTTCGCGGGTGGATTTGTAAGATAGACCCCGCAACAGGGATGGGTAGTATTCTTCTAGGTGAGTAGAGGCGATCGCTTCTAGCAAAGCACAGCGAACGCGCAGGGATTCATCTTGGAGTAAGTTAGGGATATAGAGGCGTAGCCCTTGCAAATAGTCAGCTTCTCCCAGAGCCCTCGTACCCATTACCCGTTCCCGCTCTTGTTTATTTGTGAGCATTCGCCGCAGAGTATTTGTTGCTTCTGCTTTTTGTTCGCGATCGCCCCGACGCATAATCAAAGCTGCGGCTGTACCCCGCACCACAGGATCTACAGTCGATTGCAGATAAGGGCGTAATTGGCTGATATCTGGTTCCGGTTCCGTCAGCCAGACATAGCGTAGAGCTAAAGCCAAAACTTCTGGAGGCAAATCCCGCTCAGTTAGAGAGCGCACAGGTTCGAGATAATCTGGATTCGGGTGATTGAGCATTGTTTCCAAGCTCTGTCGCTGCAATGAAGGAGGCAGAATTGCCAGCAAAGGAGCCAAGACTTGCCCCACATTTTTCGGGTCAATTTGGCTCAGTAGTTCAATACAAGAGCGTTTATCTTCTTCTGGACTCGGCTGTTCTAGAGTTGCGATTACAGCTTTTTTAAGAGTAGGTAAATCTACATCCGAAAATCCTAAGCGCCCCCGTTCGGCACTTTTTACCAACAGACCAACATATTGAGAGCGGATTACCCAAATAATCCCCAGCCAGACTGCGGCACTCACCACAATCGCCCCTACCAATATTAAACCTTGAGCATTCTGAAGCTCCCGGCTATCCTCAAACGAAAATAGCTTGCCACTAATCCAAACAACTAGCAGGATAAAGGCCCCAGTCACACCAGTTGATAAAGGCTCTACCACACCATTAACTATTGTCTGTACGTAATTGCGCGTGCTATCTGGTATGGGTTGAAACAGCACCGGCCCGCTAGTTTCTTGGAGAGTATAGTGTAGCAATTCATCTAAAACTCTCAGGATTACCATCCCCACAAACACAGAAAATATCCCCGTGATTGCTCCTACAAAAGAGAGTACGCCTAAGATCGCCGCTCCTGCGGGGAGAATCATTGCAGTCACGAATACGCCAATCCGATCTACCAGACGGCTAGAAGCAAACCACTGAGTACCCACCTGACAGACACTAATTGCACCTTCCAATAAGCCTAAAAATTTTGCAATTTCGCTACCGCCGTCATCTTCGGGATATTGCAGTTCTATTTGCGTAAAAAATTCAAAATCTACAAATACATATAAAACTTCAGCCATTACGAAGAAGCCGACAAGAGGAATAATATAACCTAGCAGCGGGCCGAAAACACTTCCTGCGCTGAAGTCTGGTTGATCCTCATCATCATCTTCATCGTCTACCCAACGGGCAGTATCAGGGAAAGCTTGTTCGTAGCTTTCTGATAGGTAAAATAAAATACCTGCCCCACAAATTACCATTACGCCAGATACAAGAGTAACGTTATCCAGCCCGATGAATTTCAGGAGTACAGGCAGGGAGAAACCTGAGATTACCCCAGCTACTAAGTACCCGCTGCTGACTATGGGGTAAGTGCGTTTGATCTCACGGATATTAAATAGTTGATTCGACGTGATCGAGGTATTGAGGTCGCTCAGGTTATAGCAAGCTTCTACCCACAGCCATGTCATGAATAGGGTAATAAATCCCAATTTCAGGGTCAGTAGCCCGAAGTTAAGCTGGATATCTTTCGCCCCGATACCCAGGCGAAAGAGGAACAGGGGGACTGCCATAAATAGGAGTACGACTACAATCACCCGCCGCAGAGGAATGATTTTTTGCAGCCAGGAATAGGTAAAGCCTAAGCCTGAGCCTGTAGCCGCAGTAGCTATGTATATCCAGGGGAGCTTGTCGGCTCCATATTCGTCTAAAAATAGGCTGATCGTGCTGAGTTCCAGCCAGATCAAGCCTATGGAGGTGACAGTGTAGACTGCGAACATCAGCAGAGTCCGCTCTACTTCTTCAGGACGGAGATTGAGCGATCGCAATAATCCCTGTCCGAACCGGTTTTTGGTCAACCGCTGATTTGTCAGTTCCATGCAGCATTTTATCCCTATGTAGTAGCTTGTCCCCGATCGATCGAGGGAGTGGGAATTGGGAGACTGGGGTACTGGGAGAGGGACAGATGGAGGGACTGAGAGACTGGGGAGGATTTAGCTACCCCTGCTCCCTTGCTCCTCTGCTCCCCCGCTCCCCTGCTCCCCTGCTCCCCCGCTCCCCTGCTCCCCCGCTCCCCCTCCCCTACTATTTTTTCGGAGATAGGAGCATCATCATGCTCCGTCCCTCTTTTTTAGGAGCTTGCTGCACTTCCGCCAGTTCCTGCAAATCAGTTGCCATCCGTTTAAGCAAGTCCTCTGCTAGGTTACTATGTTGGATTTCCCGACCTCGGAACATAATCGTGGCTTTGACTTTATCGCCAGCTTTGAGAAAGCGGTCGGCTTGAGAAAGACGTACTTGGTAGTCGTGCTCCTCAATTTTGTACCGCATTTTCACTTCCTTGACATCGGCTGTGTGCTGCTTTTTCTTAGCTTCACGCTCTTTCTTGTCCTTCTCGAACTTAAATTTACCGTAGTCCATGATCCGACATACAGGTGGATCGGCCTTGTCGCTGAGAAGAACGAGGTCAAGGTCTTTTTCCTCCGCCAGCCGCAGGGCATCTTGAGGAAGCATTATCCCCAGTTGAGCACCATCGGTATCGATGACCCGAATTTTGGGGAATCGAATGTTGTCATTGATCTGAGGTTGATTGCGGTTTTGTCTTTTTTCGATCACAGGCATTTAAGTTTTATGCAAGCTCTTGATTGATTAATGTGGCTTCCTTGTATTGCCATTCTACTCACTATGACTAAGTTTCTGTCTATATTTAATCTAAAATCCCCAGATCGCTTAAAAATAAAAGGTTCGATCGCGCGCTAAGGGGGGTGAGTTTTGAGTTCTGAGTTAAATAAAGTCAGAAATTTTTGGATCTGTTTACTACTGTCCATCCTTCCCCTCTCCGCATCCTCACCCATTTCTCCATCTTCCCCATCTCCCCCACTAGAATAAAAGATAGAAGATTGTAAATTTATGTTGAGACTTGAGGCAAATTTGACCACTTCTGGACATTGGCATCAAAGGATTGGACTTCAAAGAGACTGGGTTTGGCGGGGTTGGCAAACTCGGTACACTTATCTGCGGGCAAGTGGGCAACTTTCCCAGCTAGAGCAAATTGAGCAGGGGAGCAGGGGGGCAGGGGAGAGGGGGGGCGGGGGAGCAGAAGTAACGGAGGAAATCAATACTCTAAAATCTTACTCTCCCCAATTTCCTTTTGGTAAAGAGGAAAGCCCAAATTTTAAGTCGGGAACGCCCTTGATTTTGCTGCACGGATTTGGGGCTTCTATTGGTCACTGGCGGCACAATATGGCTCAACTTGCTGAGTTCCATACTGTGTACGCATTAGATTTGTTGGGGTTTGGGGCTTCGCAGAAAGCTCCTGCCAACTATGATGTCTCTATCTGGGTGGCTCAAGTCTACGAGTTTTGGCAGACTTTTATCAGACAACCAGTAGTTTTAGTGGGAAACTCGATTGGTTCGCTGATTTGTCTGGCAGCCGCAGCAGCTCACCCTGATATGGTAGCAGGAATTGTGATGATTAGTTTGCCCGATCCATCTGTGCGTGCTGAGGCAGTACCCCCGTGGTTGCAACCTGCGATCGCGGCAGTTGAAAATATTTTTGCTTCTCCGCCAGTGCTCAGAGCCCTATTTTACTTTGTCCGCCGTCCCGCCCTTGTCCGTCGCTGGGTGAGCTTTGCCTACGCCAATCCCGATGCCATTAGCGACGAATTGGTAGAAATTCTATCGGGGCCGAGTCGCGATCGCGGTTCCGCCCGTGCTTTTTGTGCTCTGTTTAAAGCTGTCGGCAGTTCACAATTTGGGCCTGGTGTCAAGACAGTTTTGCCTTTATTAAAAATTCCTATATTGTTAATCTGGGGTCAACAAGATCGGATGATCCCGCCCCGCTTCGCCCGTCCCCGTCAGTTCATGGAGTACAACGCTAACTTAAAGCTCGTTGAGTTAGAAAATGCGGGCCACTGCCC
Source organism: Kamptonema formosum PCC 6407 (assembly GCF_000332155.1). Lineage (GTDB taxonomy): Bacteria > Cyanobacteriota > Cyanobacteriia > Cyanobacteriales > Microcoleaceae > Kamptonema > Kamptonema formosum. The sequence goes on from NZ_KB235898.1 coordinate 326,246, forward strand.
CCATGATGAATGCCCAGAACGAGTAAATCAAGAAATTTTGAATTGGATGGCGATCGCTCTTGACCAAAAAGGTGGTGACAGTGAAGCAGTGCAGTATTAGTAGATTAAAGTCCCCATTCTGTGGCTAGTCGAGATTCCCTGTCGCAGTTAATTTCCAGAGGTAGTGCTGCTTTGGCACTTGCACTCAGAAGCGATTATTCCCGATCCAATTGTCTGCTTGTGGCATAATTCAATGGAAATTAATCAAGTTGCTAACAAAGGCAAGTGCTTCCTGCTTCTGGATTTCCTCGTGCGATCGCTGATTTCTCAATCTTTTTGATAGATGTTATGTTTTTTTAGACCCGCCTCCTTACAAGGCAGTAGTGCCAGTCTGATTTTTCGGTATTCTACCCTCAGCAGCTTGGCTAGGAAAATTCAAACTGAACACCTGCTGATGTTATGGTACTGTTCAACCAATTTAAGTACCGAGAGTCCCACCAAAGAAATGGAACTAGCCCTAATTGCGATACCGGAATGCAACCATTTTGGATACTTTTCCCGTCTAAAGTCGGTGCATTTCAGATCCTAAATCGTTCTTCCCCTCTCTTCCCCTAGCCCCTAGCCCCTAGCCCCTAGCCCCTAAAATTTCTAGGGCTGTTCGATGAAAGTCAACTTAGCTGTAAGCGGAGATCGCTCTATAAGAGTTCAAAGCTTTTAGCTGCAACGCAAACGAGGAAAAACTGTCGTGAGATTCCACTGGCTATTACCCAGTTTCTTAAGTGTGTTTTTGCTGTCATCTGCCGCCGAAGCAGCCAGACTGCAATCTTGGCGATTTGATGCCAATCAGAATCGGCTGTACTTCACTACCGTTGGCGGAGTTCAACCAAAAGCACAACTGATTTTTAACCCAACGCGCTTGGTCATTGACCTGCCAGAAACTAGCTTAGGACGTTCTTCTGTAACTCAACCAGTTACAGGAGGGTTTGAATCCGTCCGGGTAGGGCAGTTTGACGCGCAAACCACTAGAATTGTGGTGGAATTGAGTCCCGGTTATACGCTTGACCCGCAGCAAGTGCGATTTCGGGGTATCTCTCCTAGCCAGTGGACGGTAGAATTGCCTAGACCAACTGCGATCGCCACAGGTGACAGGGGACAAACCATCCCACCTCCTACCACCAATCCCCAACCACAAATCGCCGCCGCCGGGACGCTGGTAGAAAATGTCCAAGTAACGAAAGACGGTTTTTTCATCCGCACCAGCGGCGGTAAACCAGAAATTTCCCTTCAGCAAAGTCGTGCTGGAGATTTGGCAACAATTGACATTGCAGGCGCTAATATCTCTCCTCAGCTAACTGAGCAAGAACAGGTAGTTAACCAACATGGCGTAGATCGCATCGAAGTCAGGCAATTGCCAACCGATCCACCCATGACTCGCGTTACTCTACGGATGACGGAGACTAATACTAACTGGCGAGCCTTTTTCAGCAATATGGGCGGTATTGTGGTCTTACCGACTAATAGACCCAATGTCAGTAGCCGTCCTCCTTTACTAGCACCCCGCCGCAATACCAGCAATTTAGCTGGGATTCAATCTATTGACTTGACAGCTAATGGCACGCAACTTTTAATTAGAACCGACCGCGCTGTAAGCTATACCAGCGGATGGAATCAGCAGTCGGGCGCTTATTGGCTCAGGATTCCCAAAGCTCAACTTGCTGGTCAAATACCTCAGTTACAGGCGAACAGTCCTGTAGGGTTAACTGCTACCCAAGAAGACTCGGAGACGGTGGTAATTTGGGTACAACCTGCGGCGGGCGTGCAAGTGACAAGAGTATTGCAACCGACTCCTCAAATCCTTTCGGTGCAATTGCGGCGTACAGGTGTTTCCTCTGTGCCTCCGGTAACGAATCCTACTCCGTCTCTCAACCCAAGAAACTATCCTACTCCTGAGCTGCCCCGGAATTCTAATGGGCGGATTGTGGTTGCGATCGATCCGGGACACGGTGGCGGAGATCCGGGTGCGGTGGGGATTGGAGGTTTACAAGAAAAGGGAATTGTTCTGGATATTTCTCAGCAGGTGGCTGCAATACTGGAACAGCAAGGTGTACAAACGATTTTGACTAGGACTGACGATCGCGAAATTGATTTACAACCGAGAGTGGATATGGCGGAGCGGGTCAATGCTACTTTGTTTGTCAGCATTCACGCTAATGCTATTGATATGAGTCGCCCAGATGTCAATGGTATTGAAACGTATTACTTTAGCAGTGGCGAAAATCTAGCCCGGACTATCCACAACAGCATTTTACAGGGTACGGGGGCGCGCGATCGGCGGGTACGGCAGGCTAGATTTTACGTTTTGAGGAAGAGTTCTATGCCTTCTGTTTTATTGGAGGTGGGTTTTGTGACGGGCGCTGAGGATGCAGCTAGACTGAGAGATCCAGCTTACCGATCTCAAATGGCGGCATCGATCGCTCGTGGCATTTTACTTTATTTGCGGCAAGGCAATTAAGAAGAAGGGGCTAGGGGCTAGGGACTAGGGGCTAGGGGCTAGGGGAAGAGATGGGGAGGATGGGGAGGATGGGGAGGATGGGGAAGGAATTACCAATTCCCAATTAACAGTTACCAATTCCCAATTAACAGTTAACAGTTAACAGTTACCAATTACCAATTAACAGTTAACAGTTATTCGTTTAACTTGCAAAAATTATTTCTAACTGAGCAATGACAACTGACTTAGGACAACAGAGAATCGGTATTTTTGACAGTGGCGTGGGTGGTTTAACGGTTTTGAGAGAGTTATACCGACAATTGCCTGGAGAATCTATTCTTTATTTTGGAGATACGGCTAGGCTACCCTATGGCACTCGCTCTGCTGGGGAAATTACACATTTTGTCCGGGAAATCATGGCTTGGCTGCGATCGCTGAATGTCAAAATGGTGATTATGGCCTGCAATACGAGTTCGGCTTTGGCTCTGGAGACTGTGCAGGCTGAGTTTGATATTCCGATTTTAGGAGTAATTCTGCCGGGGGCGCGGGCTGCTGTACAGCAAGGTAAGCGGATTGGGGTGATTGCAACTCCTGCTACTGCTGCTAGTAATGCTTATCGTCGTGCTATTCTGGAGATGGATGTTAATTCTCAGGTCTGGCAAGTTGGTTGTCCTGAATTTGTGCCTCTGATCGAGCAAAACCGTATTTACGACCCCTACACATTAGAAGTGGCACGGGAATATTTGGCTCCTTTGATCCAGCAGCAGATTGATACTTTGGTTTATGGTTGTACTCACTACCCCCATTTGGCTCCGGTGGTGCGATCGCTTTTGCATGCGGGGGTGAAGTTGGTCGATCCTGCTGTTCATGTGGTAGCTGCTGCGGCCCAAGAGTTAGAATTATTGGGGCTGCGAAATAATGGCCCAGTAATGCCTACGCGCTTTTGCGTGAGTGGTTGCCCGGAACAGTTTGCTGAACTTTCGGTGCAGTGGCTCGGTTGCACCCCAATAGTTGAGAAAACTTTTTTGTCTGCTATTATCAGGGAAACTGTGTCTGTAGAATCTACGAGTAGTTTACACCCTGACCGTCCTCCTGCTTAACCAGACAATTTTAGATGTTATGGGAATAGATGTAGGGTGCATTGCCTGCACCCTACAAACGTGATGATTGCTCTTTGTGCTATTGCTATTGATAATTTAAGAGTAGGAACTAGGAGCATTTAAGCTCTCAGTTAACGAACGCTAGTTCGCGATTCCCCTTCCGGGATGGGTCACTCACCCAATCGAGTGATCTTAGCACTCCGCTCTACCAAAATCAACAGCAGATAAATAGTCAACACATAACCCGCAGCTAGGATGGGGATAATCAAAGGGATATCATGGTAAATCATAATTAGAGCCAAGAGTAAGGAGGAGAAGGAGGCGGACAACTTCAATACCTACTACATTAAGTCAGCAAGTAAAACCAAGCCTTGGCTCCGAAGGCTGCTTTTATATCCAAGCCTGTGAAAAGGCGATCGCCTTTTCATTTAATATCTATACCGCAAAGCGGAGCCAGCACATCCTTATAAGGTTGCACTTTGGCTGCTCACAGCTATGTGTTGCATCAAAGACACAAAGTTCCTAGCCAGAACAAAATTTGCACTCCCATGAGTTCAAATTTTAGTCCCAGACTGCTTAGCTGTTAGCGGACGATTAAGGCTGGCTCTACCAAGCTTATACAGGCGCTCGGAAGCTGCCCGCTGGTTTAGCTGTACTTAATGTATGGAATTGTTTAAATCCTTAATAATTAACATAACACAACATTTGCTATTTTGAGGCTGTCTTGAGGAAGATACTTAATAATTTGATACAATTTGGTGAATTGCCTGGGTTCTCGGCCGCGAGTCAGTTTTAGTCTCGAACTCTTGGCAGCTTATTGACAGTAATCTTAACGTTATTGAAAATGAACAGTACCCACAGAGAGATAGTTAATTAGGACAAACTAGGTATACTTTCCTTCCATAAGGCAGAGGCTTAGCTTAAAATAAAGCTATGATATGTAAAATTTTGTAACCTAAACGCTTGAGCCGCCGTATCCATGACTTCTCGCACTCTCCTATTTTCCCCAGTTGAAGAAGACCTGCGGCTGTTGACAGAAAACTTAAAACAGCTAGTAGGGGCCCGTCACCCTATCTTGTATGCAGCCGCAGAACACTTGTTCGGGGCTAAAGGAAAGCGGGTGAGGCCGGCGATTGTGCTGCTGATTTCGCGGGCAACAATGCCCAACCAGGAAATCTCTCCTAAACACCGTCGGCTTGCCGAAATCACGGAAATGATTCATACGGCTAGTTTAGTTCACGATGATGTGGTGGACGATTCCGACGTGCGCCGGGGTATCCCGACTGTGCACAGTTACTTTGGCAACCGAGTGGCGGTGTTGGCGGGGGATTTTCTCTTTGCTCAATCTTCGTGGTATTTAGCTAATTTAGACAATCTGGAGGTGGTGAAACTGCTTTCAGAGGTGATTATGGATTTGGCTGAAGGCGAAATTCAGCAAGGATTAAATGGATTTGATACCACTTTGTCGATTGAGGCTTATTTGGAAAAAAGTTACTATAAGACAGCTTCTTTGATTGCTAACAGTTCTAAGGCGGCTGGCTGTTTGAGCGGTGTATCTGCACAGTTGGCGGACGATCTGTACAATTACGGGCGCGATATTGGGTTGGCGTTCCAGATTGTGGATGATATCTTAGATTTTACTGGTTCGACGGAGACGTTGGGTAAGCCTGCGGGTTCGGATCTTAAGAGTGGAAATTTGACGGCTCCGGTGCTATTTGCTTTAGAGGAAAAGCCATATTTGGAAGCGTTGATCGAGCGGGAGTTTGCCCAAGAGGGGGATATTGAGCAGGCGATCGCGCTGGTGAAGGATAGTAAGGGTATTGAGCGATCTCGCGAATTGGCGGCGCATCACGCTCAGGCGGCGGTTGTGCGTTTGGCTGGCTTGCCACCCTCGGAGTCAAAGCAGGCTTTGATTGACTTGGCTGATTATGTTTTGAGCCGGCTTTATTAGGTGCGATGCCTACGGCTGGCTACGCCTACGCGCAGTTTTAGGGAAGATGAGCGAATGGTGATTCACATCTTCCCTGAAAGTATTAGAGCAATTAAAAGTGAGGAAAAATATTTTGAAACAAATTAAGGAAAATTTAGAGAGTAAAAATTTATCAAACCTGATTAGCAGAGTAGCAGAAACAGGAGAGCGACTTGTAATTGAACAACAAGGGAAAGAAATAGCTGCTGTTATTGCATATTCCGACCTGAAACGATTTGAAGCACTAGAAGCGGCTTTACTGAAAAAAGTCGAACTAGAAGAATATGAATGGCTGAAAGCTGTAGCTACAAATCCGGTCTTTGATTTTCTAAAAGATCCAGAAGAAGATATTTATACTGTAGCTGACGGTAAACCTTTCCATGACCCGGAATGGACTAATGCAGCTTGTTCGGATGCCAATTTTATTTCGATATTTGATCTGGAAGAAGACATTTATAACCTAGCTAACGGCAAACGCTTTCATGACGAAGGGTAAAATTTTTCTAATGTTTTCGAGGGCGATCAAAAAAATATTTTTCATATCAATTTTCACTCTGTTTATTATCCTATCAACAGCAGACATTAGCCACTCAATCATTAGTGCTTTTGCTAATAGTTCCGCACATAAACCTCTCCCCCTAAATCAATATACTGGTGTCGTATATCTTGATAATGTTGAGTGTAGCGGTTCACTCCTAACAGGAGGATTATACATTCTCACAGCCGCCCACTGTCTCAATGAAGGTGGAACAAAGGTTCCCACAGATACTGAAATCAACGCGATATTTAAATTACCCAGAGGCGAAGTTAGCATCCCCGTTAAAAAATATTTTATCCACCCAAGTTGGACTGGTTACGAGTCAGAAGTTGGCAATGATGTTGCTGTCTTAAAGCTGGAAAGACAAGCGCCGAAATCTGCGGAACAATACGATCTTTACAGAGATAAAGATGAAATTGGCAAAGTGTTTACTAAGGTTGGCTATGGATATATTGGTGTAGGTTCTAAGGGACAGGATGAGGATTCTAATTCAGAGGCGGAAAGATATGCGGGACAGAATCGCTATGAGGCGTTAATTGATGTTTTGAAGGATTCAAAAGTTACAGATTTTTCTGAGTTAGTTTTTGGCAGTCAATTACTTTTTGATTTCGATGATGGAACTGCGAAACATGATACTTTGGGTAAGCATTTTCCCAAGTTAGCAGATCGTGGTTTAGGAAAGAATGAAACTGCTACTGCTAGTGGAGATTCTGGCGGCCCTTCTTTTATTAATGGAAAAATAGCTGGTATTAGTTCTTGGGGTTATAGCGATCGCGGTTTTTTCAAAACAAATATTGGAGATATTGATAGCATTGATGATAATGGTAGTTTTGGCGAGATTTCCGGCGACACGCGGGTATCTTTTTATGCTAATTGGATTGACAAAATTACGCAATCTAGTCGCTAATTTACTCTCATTGCGAAGCACGAAGCCATCTTTCATATATAACCTAAACTGTCAAAGTTAAATTTCCTCAGCTTTGCAGTAAAATTTATTTGGTGCTTCATTAAAGTATTTAAACAAAGCTGGACACAACCATCCTTCCATATTTTTTGACTCCCACCGATACCAATTGCCACCATACTCTTCTCTCAACCAAAGTAACTCCGCCTGATATCCAGGGAAAGGATTACCGGAAAATAATAGCCGGAAGCCTTTTTCAGCATTAGGAATGTCTGCAACCAGTATATTAATCATTTCCGGGATACCTTGAACAAATGGTTCCTGTATCAACCCCACTCTTTCATCGTCAAAAACCCAAGTATACTGGTGGCGATAAGGGAAAATTACCATCATGGCGTTAGACATTGCTTTAACTCCTTTTCAAGTTTGTAGTAGTAGGTTTAAGCGCTAATTTATAGTAGGATTACGCTTCACTGGCGGTATTCTTACCGCGCCTGTTGGCGGCGTTACTGATAGTTTTGCATAAGTCCTGCATAAATAAAGATTATGTTGGCTTGCCGTTTTCCAACTGCTAAAGCTAACAAAAAACAACTGCCCCGATTCATCATATCGAACTCGATAGAGAATGGGGACAGTGTAGGAACAGATATCGCAATATTTAACTCTAATTGCTCTAGCCATTCTCTCATAATTAAGCAGTTACTGACTCTTGAGTACGGGCAAAAATCATCCTACCCGCAGAAGTTTGTAAGGCACTGGTAACGACAACTCTAACTTCGCCACCGACATAGCTGCTGCCAGCTTCCACTACTACCATTGTACCATCTTCTAAATAGCCAATTCCTTGAGATGGTTCCTTGCCTTCCTTGCGGATTTTGAGTTCGATGGTGTCTCCTGGCAAATAACTCGGACGTAATGCCTGAGTTAGATCGTTAATATTCAAAACCGCTACTTTCTGTACGCTTGCTACCTTAGACAAATTGTAGTCATTAGTTAGTAAAGTACCGTTAATATCTTGGGCAAAACGGACTAATTTAGCATCTACTGTTGCTAAATCTTCATAGTCAGCGGAGTGAATTTGAATGCGATCGGGATAAGTTTCTTTCATGCTGTTAAGAATATCCAGGCCCCGCCGTCCTCGCGCCCGCTTTTGATCGTTAGCAGCATCAGCTATTAGTTGCAATTCTTGTAAAACAAACTGCGGTACTAAGATTTGACCTTCTAAAAAACCAGTTTCCAGTAAGTTTTCAATTCTGCCATCGATGATGCAGCTAGTATCTAAAACTTTGGTAGGCGCTGGTTTAAAAGTGCCTTCTGCTACTAATACTGTATCTAAACTGTTGGGATTGATCAGCCGCAAGAAGCCTCTGCCGTGAGTGTCAGCTAAGTTGACTCCGGTGAAGCCGAAAATGACGCTACCCAGGACTGCGACTAGAGGTTTGATGAAACCGAATTCGTGGGGGATGGGTAGTAAGAAAAGCGGTGCTAGCATTAAGTTAGCAACGAGCAGTCCGACGATTAAACCGATGGCGCGAGTCAGTAAGACTTCAAGGGGCATATCGCGAACTTGCTTTTCTACGCGCCGATAGGTGGTTTGACCCACTAATCCGAAGACGAAGCCGATTAATGTGCCAAAAGCGCCCAATACCGATCTCAAGCCTTCGATGTTGGTGACTTGCACTAGGAGGTTGGGTGGTAGGAGATCGACTCCATAGAAGCCTATCCCCGCTCCTGCGATTATGAATGAAATAATTATGATTGCATCAAGCATTGTTTTAGACGAATAATTTTGCCGATCTTATTATATCTTTCAAGTGATGGTATTATTTTTACATAGATTGGTACGGAAATCCAACTTAATTATTAATAAAGATTTTATTAAGAATGTAGATTTCAAATCACAGGTATGATGCAATGAGTTTGATTGTAAATCCGGCGCGATCGCAATTTAAGACAGAGGGGCAATTTGCCTGCGATCTTCCCAGTTCGGCATATCTACACATTCCTTTTTGCCGCCGTCGCTGTTTTTACTGCGATTTCCCGGTTTCTGTGGTAGGGGATGCCTACGGGGGGCGGAATCCACGCAAAAATAGCGAGGATTCAGGGACGATTCAGGAATATGTTACGGTTTTGTGCCGGGAAATTGCCCTCAGTGCGGGGTTTTGTCAATCTTTGCAGACGGTTTTTTTTGGTGGGGGTACGCCTTCGCTGTTGTCAGTTAGTCAGTTAAGCCGGATTTTGGAGGCTCTCGATCGCCAATTTGGGATTGCTGCGGAGGCGGAAATTTCGATGGAAATTGACCCTGGTACCTTTAGTTTAGAGCAGTTGCAGGGATATAAGGCGGCGGGGGTAAATCGGGTGAGTTTGGGGGTGCAAGCTTTTCAGGATGAGTTGTTACGGGTTTGCGGGCGATCGCACTGTGTTGCTGATATCTATGAGGCGGTGGATTTGGTGCAAAAAGCAGAAATTACTAATTTCAGTTTAGACCTGATTTCTGGTCTGCCGCACCAAAGTTTAGAACAGTGGCAACTTTCTCTGGCGGCGGCGGTTGCCATTGCTCCAGCTCACTTATCTTGTTACGATTTAGTTTTAGAGCCTGTAACGGCTTTTGGGCGTTACTTTCAATCGGGAATTGAGCCTTTGCCAGCGGATGAAACGGCGGCTCAAATGTATCGCTTAGCACAGCAAATTTTAACTGAAGCTGGCTACGAACATTATGAGATTTCTAATTATGCTCGACCTGGTTATCAGTGCCGCCATAATCGGGTTTATTGGGAAAATCGTCCTTATTATGGTTTTGGGATGGGGGCGGCGAGTTATTTGCAGGGAGTGCGGTTGACGCGATCGCGTACTAGGAAAGAATATTATCAGTGGGTGGAGGATTCGACATCGGTAAAAGTTGCTGCAACTCCGATGACTTCCCATGATGTTTTGTTGGAAACGGTGATGCTGGGATTGCGTTTGGCCCAGGGCGTGAGTCTGGAGGCGATCGCGCAAAAATTTGGAGAAAATACGCTTGAGAAGATTTGGACTTGTTTGCAACCTTACTATCGACAAAAATGGGTAGAAATTGCCGGCGATAACGGGTTGCTATTGAATCTCAGAGATGGCGAAAAACTACCCTCCTGCGGCTATCTAAGGCTGAGCGATCCTGAAGGATTCTTATTTTCCAATACAATTTTAGCGACTTTGTTTAGCAAGTTGGAAGAGGATGGGCAACTATGACCTAAGACATAGAACCGCTCCGATCCTTACCCTGAGAAAGTTTGAGAGCCTGGGCAGGAACGTAACTATTTTTTGTTGATCCCCGTACCATTACTCTTAAAATTGATATAATTTTTATCGATCCCTGGGAATAGACACTTCCCAACCCAACTGAATCTTTAGATAGACGTAGGCGAAAATAGCTGACTGTCATACTTTGAGAGATATGAACCAGGAGAAGCTCTTAAATGAACGCTCTGACTCTCGAAAGTAATGATAGCCGCAGTAGCTCTGACCCTGAGATTGGGTTGCGTGGCAAAGACTTTCCCTCTAGGTGTAGTCTTTGTACTCATTACCAACTTCACGGGAGACGGGGCGGTAATTGCCAACTGCTAAATGTAACAGTTCAAGGTGTGTGGAAGGCGTGTTCTTTGGCGTTAACGCCGTTTGCGCCTTCTTGCGAGTCCGACTTTATAGGTGAGGCGATCGCCAACCGAAGTTTAAATTAATCAAATGAACGGGTGGCCGATTTTGCGGTAGCTTCTTCTCGGCTATAATTAGGTGAGTAGGGTTGGTGATTAGTTACACAATTTGAATAGAAACTTAAGGATATGACTTTAACTCTCGATCGGCTACCTTCAGAACTCTCTGGACGAATTCTTTGCTGCTATGTGAATGAGACTAGCATGATGCAGATTGCTCGGATTGTCAATATTACTAATTGGTATTTTGAGCGGACTGTTTTTCCCGGTGAGCGTTTATTATTTGAAGCATTGTCGGAGGCGGAGTTGGAGATTTGGCAAAGTGTTGATACGGGTGCAGTTGCTTTTGATAAATTTTTGTGCGATGAGTTACGGGTTGAGGAATAAACGGACTCTGCGGTGTAGAATTAACTGGATTTTAGTGAAGGAGGGCGATCGGTCTTTTTTTTGAGAGGGCGATCGCTTTTTTGGGTGAAGTTTATGAGTTTTGGTAGTGAATGTATAGGGGTTGAGAATGGTAAGCCAATACTATTTAAGGAATTTGTAGCTTCATACAACCTCTAAAAAATACCTAAACAACCATCACTAAACTGATAACTAAGTTCTGATAGAAATTGCCAAATTTATAACAAGGAGTGCTATAGTAGTGTTATGTCTACTGCACCACTACTTCGTGTAGTCATCGACACAAATGTTGTCTTTGAAGGTTTAACCAAACAAGGCGGTGCTGCTGGTTTGGTAATCGACGCATGGTTAGGCGGTTTGTTGGAAGTCTGCGTTTCTAATCCACTGGCTTACGAGTATGAAGATGTCCTATCTCACAAACTTTCACAAACTCGTTGGCAAAAACTTCAGCCTGTTTTGGGAGAGCTTCTAGCTCATGCTCAATTCATAGTAGTTTACTACTCATGGAGACCAACTTCACCCGACCCTGGAGATGATTTTTTAATTGATTGTACGATGAATGCAGGTGCAATAGCCGTCACATCAAATATTCGTGACTTTCAAAGAGCAAAAGAATCACTGAATCTACAAGTTATTACACCAGTAGAATTAGTAATCAAACTAGCATCTTAAAGGAGAGCCAGATGAGTCAATTCACAGTTCAGTTACCTAAAACACTCTACCAGCAGTTGATGCAATTGGCTGAAGGTGAAGGCATTTCGCTCAATCAATATATCATTTATGCCCTGACTAGACAAGTCACATTAGCTTACTCAATTCAGACAGCCTCAGAAGCAGAGATCGCACATCAAAAACAGTCTTTCACAGCACTATTGGAAGATTTAAAGCAAGCTTCTCCCAAACAACTGGAAGCTGTTTTGGCTGAACGGGAACAAGTTGAACCAGAAGCAGAGTTAGATTCTGAAATTATAGAGCGCCTTCAACAGCGAATACATAATCGCTCAAAAACATGAGTGGCTAGCAACTTTTAGCAAACTAATAAAAGAACTATTGAAAGTTTAACTCGATCTTAGGAAAAATGCCATTTATCTCTTTTTTTCCAACAACTCAACCAACGCCTCAGCCAAATATTCATACTGCGACAAACTATTATAAACCTGAGCCGAAATCCTCACTAATCGCTTACTCGCATCCGGCCAAGGCATCACGGGAACCTCTATTTTAAACTTCTCCCACAACTCATTTTGAATTGGTGGTAACTCTCCCTTTTTAACCACATCAGCATCTCCATCTGGCAAAGCAATAACAGCCATTGAACCAATCATTTCATCAGGACAAGGGAGTAACAACCCCAATTTCTCCATCAATATTTGCCTACCCGCCAACGCCATTTTATGATTTCTTTCCCTCAATTCCTTCCAGCCACCTGTTAGCAAAGAACCCATAAACTCAATAGCCACAGGTACACATAAATAGGCACTCGGATCGTCCGTCCCCATCCAGTCAAATTCCAATTGAAAACGCGACTTATCACTGCGAGGAGAATTGGCACCATGACTGATAACCGCAGGCCGAATTTCCTCTTGTTTATCGGGTTTAACATATAAAAAACCCGCACCTTTTGGCGCAGATAACCATTTATGACAATTTCCAGTATAATAAGCAGAGCCAGTCTCATGCAAATTCAATGCTAACATTCCTGGTGCGTGTGCTCCATCAACTAATGTATCCACACCGCAATTAGCCAACTCTTTTACTAACTGCTGAATGGGAAAAATTAAACCCGTTTGACTCACTACATGGTCTAATAAAGCTAACCGCGTTCTTGACGTAACGCACTTCATTATTGCTTCAATAACTCGATCGGGTGACTCAATAGGAAAGGGGACTTGTGCTACTACTATTTTAGCACCAGTGCGATCGGCTACAAAATTAAGTACATTTCGACAAGCATTATATTCCTGATTTGTTGTTAGTAACTCGTCATTGGAAGAGAAAGAAAGAGAACGCAAAACCGCATTTACCCCTGTTGTCGCATTTGGGACAAATACTAATTCATCGGCATTAGCACCAACAAACTCAGCTAATTTAATACGAGCATTATCTAAAAGTGGCTCAAATTCTCGCATAAAAAAGCGCAAAGGTTCCCGTTCTAACTGTTGACGAAACTGTGTTTGTGCCGTCAAAACGGGAATTGGACAAGCACCAAAAGCGCCGTGATTGAGAAAAGTAATATCTCGATCTAGTAACCAATGTTCAGATAGAGATTTCTCAGTATATTTAACGTTATTCATTATGTTTTAATTCCTTAAATTCGACTGGCGTGTTACAATTCCACAGCATTTTTGCTTCTCGTTCCCCTAAAGAAAGAGGTATTGCATCAATTTCCCTTAACCAATTTTGAAACGATCGCCCTCCTTTGTCAATAAAATTCCGCAATTCCGGTAAAGCTTGTTTGCGATAAAATCCACAGAAAGGTTCCCATCTTGAGTTTTGGTATGGTACAACTGCTAAAATAGAATTAGGTACTTGATTTAACCGATCGATCCAATCCTGAAGAATATCTGTTTTTAATAAAGGTAAATCGCAAGCTAAAAGTAATATCCATTCAGCGGAAATTTGAGCTAATCCCTCAGATAAAGCAACTAAGGGCCCGCTACCACGATCAGATTCTAACAGAAATTTATAATCTCCCGTTAAATTTTCTTGATAGCGATCGCGCCAAGGTGTGAGAATATAAACCTGGGAAGTTATAGAAGTCGCAACTTCATATACTTGTTGTAAAAATGGTTTTCCATTTATTAATAATAGTGCCTTATCTTTTCCCATCCGCGAACTTTGACCACCAGCAAGAATAAGAACAGCAATTTGGTTATTAGTCATATTTTAAAATATCAATTAGGATTTACTAGCTGGTATTATAAAAAATGGGGTTGCTTCACTATGTTCGCAATGACATAAGTAAAATTGTTCGCAATGACATAATCAAGATTGTTCACAATGACATCATTAAGATGATAATGACATTATTAGGGTTGAAATCTCTTCAAGTTTATCCCCTACCTTACGGCTCATTAATAAACTTTCAGCTTTACCTAAACCAGAATTCATATCCGGGCAAATTCCGCACCGCCATAGGTAAAAAGCGCCATTCCAGAGAGTAGATTGCATTAATTCCGAGGGTTCACCGCGCAAAACTGACTGCATCTGTGTTACCAACTCCGAAGTAGAATCTAGAGGAGGATTTTTATTACTAAAACCGTAATCTCCGTGAGCTAAAAGTAATCTTTCAAAAGGTCGATCTGATTTAGAAATACCAATAATTGCAGTCCGATCTCGCGGCAAATCACAGCTACCTTCCAATCCTTTAACTGTTGTAAAATTATTTGTTCCCCGCAATTTAAATGCCTCTTGGAACATTGTTTCTGTAGGTGGATGCACGTAGCCGCAAACAATATGAGCATCACCTAAATAGGGACACCACATTAACTCCATTGTGGCAAAAGGCGGGCGTTTCCCAATTTCGCGACGGTATAAAACCAAACTATCAGCTTGAGGAAAGTGCGTACAAATATAGACAAAACCTAAACCTGTAGATTCCAAAACTTGTTGAGCTTGTTCTAGAGAAAGTTTTGTCCAGTCAATGCCTAAACCTTGCCAAATGTCAATCAGAGGAACGCCTTCTTTTGTAGGCATTGTATTGCCACCGTGCATAATCGCAGGAGCGCCCGCTGAGGCTAAAATTAGAGCAGTTAAAGGAGATATTGGTGCTGTACGCGATCGCCCATCATAAGGCACTCCAAACACAGTTGGCGGTACGTTAGCAAATTTACCAGTAGCTATCGGTTTCAATCGCGGCCCTAGTTCATCATAAGCGTCAAGCATTCCCGCCAATTCTTCACCAGTAGGCCGTTTGATCCGATGAGAGATCATAAAGGCCCCGATTTGGGCCGGTGTTGCTTCTGCTAACAGCATCATTCTAGTTGCTGTTGCTGCTTCAGAACGAGTTAAATTTTCTCCGGTATGCACTCCACTGCCAATTTTTCGTACTAATTCTCTAAATTTTTCACTCATAATTAATTTTGTTAGTTGTTAGTTGTTAGTTGTTAGTTGTTAGTTGTTAGTTGTTAGTTGTTGGTTGTTGGTTGTTGGTTGTTGGTTGTTAGACACAATTATAACGTAGGGTTGGCGCTTGCCGCCCAAGTCTGTAACTCATAGCCTAATATAGTTATTGGCGAGCGCCCACCTTACAAGCTATAGAAGCGTTTATTTATGCCTAGCTAATTACCAATTACCAATTACCAATTACCAATTACCAATTACCAATTAACTTAAATTCTAATATTGAATGCCTCTGGTTGCTCATTTACCCAAGATTTCCCTTTACTTATAAGGGACAATTGAGGTGATATTAATTCACGTACCAGCCGCCAGAAATGTTGAATAGGAGGAATTTGCATTCTATCGTGAGTAGTGACTAAAACAACTTGGCGGCTCCAAATCGGATCGGCGATCGCCTCCGTAATCCCAGAAACCTTAGAATTAGACTGACAAGGTGCGATCGCGCGCACTGCTAAAGTAGAATCTGTACGGGCCTCCATCAAAGCCGAGTGTGGTAATAAAGCAATCAATTCACCCTGACGCACCACACCCCGAAAAGCGTCCAGCGTATTTAACTCCAAAACTGCATTCAGAGTCGAACCCATCCGCGCAAACTGCTCTTGTACCAAGCGTTGCATCCCATAGCCATCCTTAAAAACTACCTGTGGGTAGCGACTCAACTCCAACCAAGGTATCCGTTCGTATTGTATCAGGGGGTGGTTAGCAGCCATCAACACCTCAATCGGCTCATTGTAGAGCACTTCCACCAGCATTTCCGGCCCTTGAGTAAAAAAGCGATTATTCATCACGATCGCCACATCCACCATCCCATCTTTTAACACCTTCAGAGCGCGATCGCTACCCAAAGCCGTCACCCGCAACTGCACATCTGGATACTCCCGACAAAACCTTTGCAGCACAGGCGGTAGATAAGAAGCACAAATTGAGTGAATCGCCGCCACACAAAGTTCAGGTTGCTTCCCCGCCAGCAAATCAGCTAATTCTTCTGTAGCATTATTCCAAGTCAGACAGATTTTGCGAGCGTGAGGCAGCAGCCTTTCCCCCCCCAGAGTTAGCTTAGCCTGAGTAGTACGGTGGAATAAAGGCATTCCCAGCTCAGCTTCTAAAACCTGCACCTGACGACTAATAGTAGATTGGGTAACGCCGCACTTACGGGCAGCCTGCTGAAAGCTGCCAGTTTCAGCAACAGAAAGAAATGCTTGCAGTTGCTCTAGGCGCATTGAGGTTTAACTTTAAAGATTAAAATTTATTGCTCTGAATGACCTTAACCGATTTCCTCAAACAATTTAGTACACTTTGATACCGCAGAAGGCAGAAGGCAGGAGTTAGGAGGCAGAAGGCAGGAGGCAGGAATAAGGCAGGAAGAAGACAGGAGTTAGGAGGCACGAGGCAGAACTTGGAATTCTGAATTGTATATTCTGAAGACAGAAGTGTGGAATATTTGCAACACTAGAAATTAGGAACTAAGAACCGACAACGACTGACTAAACTGCAAAGGACAAGCCGAAATGTTGGAATCTATTAATAATATGCTCTTTAATGAAAATTTTATACCGCACGGTCACTGTTACCTCTGGCAGCGAGAGCTAGTAGGGCTGCACCTGCTGAGCGACTTATTAATTGCCCTAGCTTATTATTCAATTCCCGCCTTGCTCGTGTACTTTGTTTACAAACGGCGCGACGTACCCTTTAGTTGGATATTCTTACTGTTCGGAGCCTTCATCATCTCTTGTGGCACTACTCACATCATGGAAGTCTGGACACTATGGCATCCAGCTTACTGGCTATCCGGCACGATCAAAGCCATTACCGCTGCAATCTCCCTGTACACAGCAGCCGAACTGATACCATTAATGCCCAAAGCTCTTGCCCTGCCTTCACCCGCACAATTAGAAGCAGCAAACCGGGCCCTCACCGCTGAAATTGCTGAACGCGAGCGAGTAGAAGTCGCCCTATACAGGGCTAATATTGAACTCGAAAGCCGTGTCGAAGCACGCACCGCCGAACTTAGGCAAAGCAACAACCTATTGCTGAACGAAATAGCTTCCCGAAAACAGGTAGAGGAGTCACTACAAGATGCTCTCCAGAAACTAACTTTCCATTTTGAGAACACGCCGCTAGCAGTAGTCGAGTGGGATAGCACCTTTCATCGAGTCTGTCGGTGGTCGCCCGCTGCTGAGAAGATTTTTGGGTGGACTGCACAGGAAGTAATGAATTTGCAGGGTAGCGATTGGAACTTCGTCTTTACTCCAGACGCAGAGGCCGTCAGCAAAACCACAGCCCGGTTGAGAGAGGGCGCTGAATCGCGCAATATTTCGTCCAACCGTAATTATAGAAAAGACGGAGCTATTGTTTATTGCGAGTGGTATAACTCGGCTCTGTACGATGACGCTGGCTCCTTAGTGTCGGTGTTATCTCTAGTTCTGGATGTGACGGAGCGCTATAGTTTTCTGGAAGCTCTGCGTCAGTCAGAGGCGCGGTTTCGGATTGCTGCGGAGTGCGCCAGCGATTTGATTTATGAATGGGATCTTAATACTGGCATCGTCCTGTGGTTTGGTCATATTGACGAAGCTCTCGGATATGTCAAAGCTGAATTTCCAAGGACGAGAGAGGGTTGGCTCAATGCCATTTACCCCGACGATCGCGATCGCCTTTGTGTGGCTGCCGAACAGCATTTGCAGACCCACGAACCCTTTTTTGTGGAGTATCGCATCCAGCAGCAAGATGGGACGTTTCTTTACTGGATCGATCGCGGTACTGCGGTGCGAGATGATACGGGCAAGGCTTACAAATGGATTGGGGTGACAAGCGATATTAGCGATGCCTACGCCGAACTTCGCTTACGCAAGCAAGCAGAGGAAGGAGCTAATTTTCTCGCTGAGGCGATCGCTGTGCTCGCTTCTTCATTAGATTACGAAACAACGCTGCAACGCTTGGCAGATTTGGCAGTACCGCAATTGGCAGATTGGTGTTGCGTGCATTTGGTGGAACCCGAAGGAGCGATTCGCTTGGTGGCAGTTGCCCACAGCGATGCTCAGAAAGTAGAGCTGATGTGGGAGATAGAGAAAGGCCAGCCGATTGACCCCCAAGGACGGCACGGAGTGGCGAAGGTGTTGCGGACGGGGGAATCCAAGGTATATGCAAATATTCCCGACGCAGTGCTCGAAGCAGTTGCTCCCAATGAGGCAGCCCTCTCTTTGCTGCGCGAGTACGATTTATTATCAGCGATGTGCGTCCCACTCATCGCTCACGGGCGCAAACTGGGAGTTATTTCCTTACTGTGTGGGGAGTCGGGCCGACGCTATGGACGAACTGAGTTAGATTTAGCAGAACGTCTAGCTCACCACGCCGCGATCGCGATCGATAATGCACGGCTTTACTGGGAAGCTCAAGAAGCCAACCGCATCAAGGACGAATTTTTAGCAACGCTTTCTCACGAATTACGAACACCTCTGAATGCAATTTTGGGGTGGTCGCAAATATTACAGCAGAAAAAGCTAACTCAGGAAAAAATGGCGATCGCTCTAGAGACAATTGAACGCAATGCTCGTTTGCAGGTGCAGATGATCGAAGACCTCCTCGATGTTTCCCGGATTCTGGCAGGTAAGATTTCCCTGAAGTTGGGGCCCGTTGAACTGGTGGGAATCATTGAAGCCGGGCTCAATACCCTGCGTCCTATTGCTGAAGCAAAAGGAGTTCAACTTTTGAGTTTCTATGATGAAAGAGTGGGGCTAGTTTTTGCGGATACTAATCGCTTGCAGCAGGTAATTTGGAATCTACTTTCCAATGCACTCAAGTTTACCCCCAACGGAGGGCAGGTAGAAGTGCGGCTAGGACTGGGGATGGGGGATTGGAGGGAAGGGGGAGATGGGAAGGAGAAGGAAGATGAAGAGATGGAAAAGGCAGGAAATTTAGTTACTATTCAAACTCAAAACCGCGATCGTGAAGCCTACCCAAAGGGTTTAGCGTTGGAAGTGCAACCAAGCAATCTCAAAACTCAAAATTTCCTATCTTCCTCTATTATTTCTTATGCAGAAATTCAGATTACCGATACAGGAATTGGTATCAGTCAGAAGTTTTTACCTCATGTTTTCGAGAGGTTCCGTCAAGCTGACAGTACCACAACCAGATCTTACGGAGGGCTGGGACTGGGCTTAGCGATCGTCCAACATATTGTGACAATACATGGCGGTACAGTACACGCTGAGAGTGCGGGAGAGGGAATGGGGGCAACTTTCACGATCAGGCTACCACTGCTCGAAAGAAGCAGATAAGTAGAAGGAAGAAGGAAGAAGGAAGAAGGAAGAATGTCCTAACTACCAAGAAGGTTGCTATAAATAAATGTAATCATGTCATTGCGAGCTCCGCGAAGCAATCGCAAAGCTTTGAGATTGCTTCGCTGGGCTCGCAATGACAGTGTTTATTTTTGTCTAGCTACTTAGTTACAATTAACTTTGATTAGCAAGAGTTGTAGGCGCAATCGCACCATCTTTGTCTCCTTCTCCCAATTTATCCAAAATCTCCACAATCTCTCTTTCAAAAGTAACTTGAGCCCGATTTGTACGCCCTCCAATATAAAGACGATCGCCCTTTTGTAAAGCCCAAATCTGCGAGTGAGATACATAACTCATCATCACGCTCAGCATCAGTAAACCAAAGCCCGTATAAACTAGCGGTATCCCCGGATCGGCTTTAATTTGCAACCCTGTGCTACCAATAACTTCGTCAATAGTTAACATCACTCCGTTAACTTCTGTTGCCATTCCCGCACGCACAGTAGTTAGCAACTTGCCGTCAGAACCATAAATTAGCAGAGTTCCTTGTAAGTCTTTGGCTAACAGAGAAACCCCTGCGCTCAAATCTGGTTTTGTAGGAATCCAAGTTCCCCAAATGCGCCCTTTTCCCTGAGTATCTAACTGAGCCATTGGTAGTTGTAAAACGGGGCTTTTATTGATGCGTACTCGCACTCCAGCAATTCCCCAATCTGCCTGATAAATAGTGACTCCGCGATATCTTAGAGGTTTATTAACGTAAATTGTTTGTTTGTCAACTTCTTTCCCTTCTTCATCCAAAACTGAGAGGTCAGAATAAAATTGATCGATATTCCCATCTGGTGTATAATCTATCCAGAAGCGATTCACCCGCAATCCCCAATCTTTAGGTATTTGCGCCTCTGCCCAAGGCCCCGCATCGGTAATATTTTTAATCTGAAATATGTCGCCACTGGCCACTAATTCTTGACCGAGAAATCCTGTCATTGTTCCCCAGATGGCACCAGCTAAAATAATTAACATACTGGCGTGAACGATAATCGGCCCAATCTTTCCAACTATGCCTTTCCGAGCATAAAGTGTATCGCCTTCGCGAAATACGCGATACCTACGTTTTTGCAATATTTCCTCTAGGGAATTTAAGGAAGATGTTTCTAATTCTGCACTCAAAGCTAACTTTTCAAACTGTCGCGATTCTTCATAAAATTTCCAGCGACGGGCGGCTTTTAAGGCGGGAAATTGTCGAGTAAATGTACAAGCAGTTAAGCTAGTTCCAAATAAAATTAGAATTGACAAAAACCACCAAGTACGGTAAACGTGGTCTAAGCCTAGAATTAGCAAAACTTTCCAAGTTAGGAAACCAAATAAGGCAGGATGTTCGGGATAGTTAGCTTGGTAAAATTGGACTGGTTGACCTTGTTCGACGATCGTACCGCTGATGCTGAAAATTGCGATCGCTAGTAGTAAAATAATTGCTAATCGTAAATCGGCTAGCACTGGCAATAATTCTCGGCGGAAAAATAGCTTAGGAGTGTTTACCCAGTGGGAAATTTTAGATAGAAATAACTCTTTTGATGGCATGGTAATTGGTAATTGGTAATTGGTAATGGCTAATGGCTAATGGCTAATGGCTAATTGCTAACTGCTAATTGCTAATTGCTAATTGGGGAAAGGGTTTCCTCATCTCCTCTGCTCCCCCGCTCCCCTGCTCCCCCTCTTTCCCTCTTTCCCTAGCCCCTAGCCCCTAGCCCCTAATCCCTTCTTTGGTAAATTAAGTAATGGGTGCTAACCGCGATAGCAGAGAGAAAACGCCAAATCCTACTAATAATACTCCGCTAACTGGGGTAATCCAACTAGACCAGCGACGTAACTCTAGCAGCTTTTTAATACTAGCAGTAAAAGTACCTGCTAAGATCAGGGGCATGACATAGCCAGCAGTGTAGGATAATAGTAAAACTGCTCCTAAAATTGTATCTCCTGTGGTAGAAATCCAGGCTAACAATGTAGCTAAAACAGGGGTACTACAGGGAGAAGCTACCAAACCGAAGGTTAAGCCTAATAAATACGAGCGTACACCGGCTGGTAAATCTTTTGCAATCCAACCAGCAGCGTCAAATGATGGCAATTGCAACGGCAATGCTTCCAGTAAATTCAGTCCCATTAAGATGGCGATGATGCTGACGATGATTGGCAAGCCTATGCCAATTTGACCGTAGACTTTCCCAGCAAATGATGCTAAGATACCTAAAGCTGCAAGGGTTGTTGCTAATCCCAAGGAAAACCAAGTAGACTGGGCGACAGCTTGAATGCGGCTTTTAGCTTCATATCCGCCAATGTAGCCAATGGTAATCGGCAACATGGAAAGCATACAGGGGGTTAAGCTGGTGAGCAATCCTGCAAGAAATATGACTCCGATGCTGACGCTGCTAATATGTGTCAGTTGAGTTTTAACTAAGGCGTTAGCAAATTGCGCTATTTCGTAAAGTTGGGTTTGCAGGGTTTCAATCATCGGACTTGGTACTGTTCTGGATTCTGTATAGGATTGTAACGGAAATGAAGTCAATAGTTATGAGTGATGCCGATCGCTAATAGTGTTAACCCATATCACACTTAAGAGTTGATCGCAATCGCTCGCTTATCTCATAATTGTCACAATCTGTCAAGACTCCTATCACACAGCACTTTCGAGAAATAAATTACATTAAAAAGTGTTAATATATTTTATAACCTCCAATTAGCCACACTTGAGGAATTCTACGATGTTGTATCAACCTATTTTTGGCGATCGCGCCCTAAGCGAATCCTTATACCGCACCTTAATCAATCGCTTCCACGACTCTTTAACCGTTTCAGCACAAGTCCTATTAAATGAGTGTATTCTAGGTTTTGCCCCCAGCCCCGATGGAGTCAAAACCTTTTTTATTGTCGCCCCCTCCCTTGGGGTTGCAGAGGAACTAATCGAAGAAATCGATAGCCTTGTGAACCGAGTTGCTACACTCATGGCAGGAGTAGGAATATTAGCAATTTGCCTAAATCCCTCTGAAAATCAGGGACAGCAACCCAGGGATACAAAAGACACAGGGAAATTTCCCCCAGAGTATATGGCCTGCAAATTCTTCTCCATCCCTTTTGAATATGAAATGGCTGATGTTTAAATTTTAACAGCTAATCGCTAACTACTATCAATAATAAGTAATTAGCAATTAACCATCATCGCTGATACTTTTCAAACAAAGGTTGTAGTTGAAAAGTGGATAGCGGTTTACCATAGGGTGCTTGTACCTGAGCTTTGTTAGCTTGTGCATCTGCTGCTAAAGTTGCTTTTGGAGTCAAGATATATCGACCCTGATAAGTTCTGGTATCGGCAGTTAAGCGAAATTCCAAATCTCGGTTATAAGTATCCTTGGTATATTGAAGATGCAATCGAGTAATGAAAGCTCGTTCCTGGTTCATCCCCAATTCTTTTAACTCTTGGGCATTTAAAGGTGATGTACTGCAAGGATCGCAGGAACCTGTATCCCAAGCATATTCTGTTACTACAGCTTCACGACCAACTGCTTTAATCGTAGTCGTCAGTAAACCTTTATAAAATTCCCCAAATTTGGATTCTATCTCTTCAGGAACGCCAAAGTTACTGGGAATCATTACATTAGTATAATTCTTGGCTTCAGCTCTGCCTTTGTCGCTCAGAAAGTAAACAATAATATCTTGAGTGCCTTCTGAGTTAATTTTTCCTAACTGAAATGGTAGCATAATTTGGTTAGAATTTGCCACTGTAAATTGTAATGGTCGCAAGTTTTGGAAGCCTAGTCTTTGCTGTTCTTTAAAATTAATCCGAACGACAAAAAAGTAGAGTTTTTGGTCGATATAGGGTTTGAGATAACGAGCAGCATTATTAGGAAGTCTATACTTATTTTGCCTCAGCCAAGTTTCTAAAGCATTGGACTCAGTTGCACTCAGAATCACAACGTCATACTCCCCGACAGTAAAGCGTTCAACAACTGTTACGGGTGCCCGATCTCTTTTGGTTTCAGTTGCGCTTCTGGGGGCTCCAGCGGGTGCATTCTGTCGGAAATCTTGATATCGAACTAGGCGAGGTGCGGTAAAATCATCTAAGCGTTGAAATAGTTTAGCATCTATGACTTTGACATCTTGCTTTTTCAGGACTATGGGCACTGGCAAAACTAGAGCAAATTCTTTGGGATCGCCTTTGTAGTCAAAGGCTAGACTATAAGTAGTGTCGTTATTTCGATGTGCGATCGCAACTTCAGAACGGTTATTGAATAGCTGTGCATCGACTTTGGCGACAAAGAAACCGCAGAAAGCTAAAACACTTCTGGCATTCACGGATAGTAAAGCCAGAAGCACGGTTAAACTTAAAGATAAATTTCTTAAACTTTTAGACATAGAGCAATTTTCCTCCCAGACTTATATGAACAACAGCTTACCACACCCAAGCTCACTTTTTGCTTTATTAAGCTTACCCTCAAAGCAGTTGCGATTAAATCTTAACTTATAAATAGAAATAAGAATCTAAAACATTGCTAATTTAAGTCAACTATTTTACAGAAAGATATTTAGCTTATGTTTAAATTATTTACGAAGTTTATAGCATTTATCATCCAAAATTTGGAAGAATACATCATTGAAAACAGTCCTGTGAATGATGAGATTCTGCGACAGATTTTCGGGATCTATACCTTGATTAATCGCCTCAATTTGACCTTAGATAAATTCGTAGATGTTCTTGAAATCTGGCAAAGAGATTTTTATCATGGTGGTCAGGTTCCCACTTTTGCATTAGTAATATACATAATTTAATGGTACTAATAAATAACGATCTGCGTCATCTTATCAATCTTATTTGCAGTCACAATTCCCCCTCAAATGCCGAACTAAATAACTTACTAAATTATCAATTTCGCGGCGATCCATACTGCTCAAAAGTCGATGTTTTTGACATCTGGATGCGAATCATTAACCGAAATGCCAACGATCGTTTTTGTGGTTGGATTAGCCACTATAGCGACACCGAAGGCAAAACACTTGATGTTTATGGTAAAACTAATTATTTTCTTCCTTTAGTAAAGCGACGGACGCTATTTATTCCTAATTATAGTCTGTTGTTACTAGAAGTAAAAGATACCTCTAGCCTAGACAATTTATCTCAAAGTCAATGGGCAAAAAATATTAATATTTACGGTCAAACATTACCTGAATGGCAAGGTTATGCACTGAAATTCTTGCCAGAATTTCCACAAGAATTTCCGATCGAAATGGAAGGATATACTAGCTTGAAAGATAATCACTATGCCTTGATGATTGAAGTTCCAAGGCAAGAGGAGATGGTGACAAATATCATTGCATCTATCAACCCACATTCCGCAGATATTTAAGCAGATTTAATTTCAGATAAATTCGGAATCACGAAAGCCCAAAATGATTGCCATACAATCATTTTGGGCTTTTTTAGGATATAATAACTTCCACAACTAACCCAACTCTAAAAACTATGAAAAAGCCCTCAGAAGCGATAAATATCGTAAATTTAGACCATTTAGGAATAGTAGCAGGAATAATAGATGAGATGGAATTGGTAGAAGAAGTCAACAAAAAAGTGGGATTAAGAACCAAAGAAACCCTCAGTCCAGGACAAGTAATGAAAGCGATGATTTTGAACGGATTGGGTTTTTTGAGCGCTCCAATATACCTATTCGACACATTTTTTGTAGGAAAAGCAACAGAACATCTAATTGGAGAAGGAGTAACGCCTGAACAATTAAACGATGACAGGATAGGAAGAGCATTAGACAAATATTATCAAGCTGGGACGACAAAATTATTCACAGCAATTGCCTTGAAAGCAGCGATGAAATTTCAAGTAGAAATGAAAAGCGTTCACCTAGACAGCAGTTCAATATCAGTAGAAGGAGAATACAAAAGCTGTCAGAAAGAAGGTCAAGTAATTGAAGCAGAATCCTTAGAGAGAGAAGATGAAATGAAAGCCATAAAAATCGTACATGGATACTCAAGGGATAGAAGACCAGACCTGAAACAATTTATCATAGACACAATCGTAACTGGAGATGGAGACGTACCATTGTATCTCAAAATAGATGACGGAAACGCCGACGATAAAAGTGTATTTGTAGAAAGACTGAAAGAATTTAAAAATCAGTGGACATTTGACGGTATATGTGTAGCAGACAGTGCCTTATACACAGCTCCTAATTTGTCAGCGATGGCAGGAATGAAATGGATAACCAGAGTACCATTAAGTATCAAAGAAGCTCAAAATAAAATCTGGGATATAGAAGATAATGCCTGGGAGCCAAATCAAATAAAGGGGTATAAAATAGCAGCGATATCAAGTGATTATGCTAACATCAAGCAAAGATGGCTAGTGATAGAGAGTGAAATCAGAAAACAAGCAGCCATTAAAAAATATCCGAGCACGTAGCGAAACAGTTAGAATTAGCCAAAGCCTCATTGCGTAAGATATTCAAACAAGAGTTTGCTTGTATTGCCGATGCAGATATGGCAATAAAACGGTTATCAGAGTCTTGGAAATATCACCAGCTTGTCGAAATTGAATACCGAGAAAAGCCCGTAAAAAAAACGAAAATCAAGCCGAAAATAGAGAGCCAGACCAAGACAATAGTTTATCAAGTTACAGGTAAAATAGAAACCCAAAAATCAGTAATAGAAGCGGAAAAAGTCAAAGCTGGGAGATTTATATTAGCCACGAATATCTTAGACACAAAATCCGTGAGTAATCAACAGGTATTATCGGAATACAAAGCGCAGCAAAGTAACGAGAGAGGATTTAGATTTATCAAAGATCCGTTATTTTTTACGTCAAGCGTATTTGTGAAAAAGCCGGAGCGAGTGGAAGCAATTGGAATGATAATGGGACTGTGCTTGTTAGTGTATAACCTAGCTCAAAGAAAATTGAGACAACAATTAGAAGTCACCAATGAGGGGGTAAAAAATCAAGTGAAGAAATTAACCAATAAGCCGACAATGCGCTGGATATTTCAGATGTTTCAGGCGGTGCATTTAGTGACTATAAATGGAGAGAAGCAAGTCAGCAATTTAACCCCAGACCGTCAAGTTGTATTAAAGCATTTAGGGCAGTATTGCTGTCAATACTATTTAATATTTTCAAGTGGATGATGATTGGTATTAAGGTATAAATATTTGTAAATAATCCTCATTTATGAGTCAAGATAATTTGCTCTTGGCATGAGTTGACTTGGTTGAAAAGATGAGTTGAAGTGATAAAATAGCGACATGAATATATTAGAAAAAGTCAATTTTTTCAACTTACTTAATCTAGGTAAATTTGACAGGCTCCTGTAACGCTAAAACCGCATAAGTTCAACCCAAAAGCATATTGGCTCCAAGCTTTCACAACTGATAAAAAAATCCAAGCCACATCTGCGGAATGTGGGTATCAAGAAAGATATTGCAGCTTTTCATCAGCCATACAGGAACTTTAAAAATACTCTCCAGGTAGCTATTCAAGATCGCATTGAGATTATTTTCTGAATCAATTCTATCTACTTATTAAATTATTCCTACCTTAAACTTGTTCCACATACCGTTTTAACTCCCTCGCCATCTGTTCCATTCCTCGCTGTTCATCCTCCCGAATAAAAGGCAAAAATACACGAGTTAATAACCCCGAAAAATTTTCCCGGTGAGTATATCTCGTCCTACTAATCCCAATCTCTTCCAACTCAAACATATTTTCACTGCGAAAGCCAGGAATTACAGACACCCACCCCAGACAGACATCTGGCTGTACCAATGTCACCAAAGGTTGAAATTCTGTCTCTTCCTCTGCATAATTCCGCAATAGCGACAACATTACCTCTTGGCCATGCTTAAACGGCATGGAGGGATCGCGGTCAAATAAAAAACTATTCCATTTATCCCAATTTTTCTTGTCAAACAGCACCCGCCAAACCTTTTGCCTGGAAGCATAAATTTCAATTTCCGTATGGAGACTTGGCATAGCTGCCTCTGCACTATTTTGTGCGACTGGTTACAATCTCAAGTATTTCATTACTCTAGGCTAAGGTTAATTTTAGATTTGGAATTGACAATTCAATCTAAAATCTAAAATTTGAAATCAAAAAATCCCAAATTCAGGCATTATGGTAGCACTAACACCCAACCCCAGCTTTAGTTTAACGATTCGGATTGAACTTCCCAACCGCGCCGGGATGTTGGCTGGCGTGACGCAGGCGATCGCATCTGTAGGCGGTAACTTGGGTCAAATCGACTTAATTGAGCAAAATCGTCACAATTCCATCCGCGAAATTACCGTTGATGCCTCTAGCACGGAACATAATGAGAAAATTGTAGATGCCGTCAAAGCGCTAACAGATATCAAAGTGCTCAACATCTACGATCGCACCTTCAACCTTCATCGCGGCGGCAAAATCACCATTGGCAGCAAAATCCCTCTTAAATCCCAATCGGATCTAGCGATGGCTTACACGCCGGGGGTGGGTCGGATTTGTACTGCGATCGCGCAAGACCCCGAACAAGTTTACAACCTTACCATCAAACAAAATACGGTGGCGATCGTCACTGACGGCAGCGCCGTCTTAGGGTTAGGCAACCTCGGCCCCGCCGCCGCCATGCCAGTAATGGAAGGCAAAGCCATGCTATTTAAAGAATTTGCTGGGATTGACGCATTTCCTATTTGTTTGGCTACTCAAGATACTGACGAAATTATCCGCACAGTCCAAAATATTGCCCCAGTTTTTGGCGGCGTTAACCTCGAAGATATTGCCGCACCTCGCTGCTTTGAAATCGAAGCTAAACTGCGAGAAACTTTAGATATTCCCGTATTCCACGACGACCAACACGGCACGGCAATTGTTAGTTTAGCAGCCTTAATCAATGCCTTAAAAATCGTCAATAAATCAATGGATCAAATTCGGATCGTGATTAACGGTGCCGGTGCTGCCGGAGTCGCGATCGCACGTCTGCTGCGAAAAGCAGGAGCTAAAACAATTGTTATGTGTGACTCTAAAGGCATCCTCTCCAAAAACCGCACTGATTTAAACGCAGAGAAACTAGAATTTGCTGTGGAAAAATCGGGTTCTTTAGCAGGTGCAATCATCGGTGCTGATGTGTTTTTAGGCGTTAGTGCCCCTGGAGTTCTTACCCCAGAAATGGTACGTTCAATGGCAAAAGATCGGATCGTGTTTGCGATGGCAAATCCTATTCCTGAAATCCAGCCAGAATTTGTTGCTAATGATGTAGCAGTAATGGCAACTGGACGCAGCGATTACCCCAATCAAATTAACAATGTTTTAGCATTTCCTGGTGTATTTCGCGGCGCTTTAGATTGTCGCGCTTCTACTATTACTACCACGATGTATTTAGAAGCTGCTCAGGCGATCGCATCTTTAGTCCTGCCTTCCGACCTTGACAAAGAACACATTATCCCCTCTGTATTTGACAAGCGAGTAGTAAATGCTGTTGCCGGTGCCGTGCAATTAGCAGCACGCAATGAAGGCATCGCCCGCAGTTAACTATAATTTAATTCCGGTTAAATACACCGAAGATCGCCATTTTCAACAACCTGTAGGGGCGGGTTTGCCAATAGCTTAAAAGCGTGCAGACAGGTCAAATCAACCCGCCCCCACCCCGCGAGGGAACTTGTAAAGCAAGTGAGGTACACGCCTAGCCATTAGCAATTAGCCATTAGCCATTAGCCATTCGGTAAAAAATCCCTTTTCACATAAACGCGATCGCACCTTTTCGTCTCCACCCCCGTAGTCGGTTCATACCCACTACTCTCATACAATTTCACTGCTTCCTTCAACACGCTAGCCGTTTCAATCCAAATTTCTTTAAAACCACGCTCTGCGATCGCACTCTCCAACTTTCCCAGCAAAAATCTCCCCAACCCGTACCCCCTCGCCTCTGGTAAAAGATACATTTTGCGAATTTCTACAGCATTATTGCCTCTTTTAATTGGATAGTAAGCAGCCGTCCCCACTAACCGCTCCTGTTGTTCAATTACCCAAAATTCTCCACCCACTGCATGATAAAATATTTCTACCTCATAGACATCTCGATCCGCGCCATAGGGTTCGCAATTCAAACCGTATTCTGCTAAAATATCCTTAATTAAGTGAAAAGCTGAAGCCCGATCTCGTTGTTCCCATGTACGAATTAAAAAGTCTTTATATTCGATCTTCACTTGTTTCTTACCTCTAGCTGTGAATTCTTGGTTCCGAGTGCAAAGTTGCCAGCATTTCGCTCTCAATAGATGCTAAACTCTCAAGCCTAGCCGTCACAATTTCGATATCAAAATAAGTAGTTGCTAAAACCCAATATACACCGTAGTGACGCGCCTCTGAAGCCATCAAACCCCGATAAAGTTTTGCTAATTCTGCATCCTGACAGCAATTTGCTAGCAATCCGAGCCTTTCATGGCTCCGTGCTTCTATTAAACCAGAAACTAGCAAAGAATCCAATAACCTCTCCGGTTCTTCCCTGCGAATTTTAGCTGTTAAACCAGCAGCATAGGGAGGTGCTGACAATTGGCCCAAGGGAATCCCGCGACGCTCTAACCATTGATTTACCTGCTCGAAATGCTCTAATTCTTCGCGGGCGATGGCAGTAAGCATCCGCACTAATTTTGTGTGAGCAGGGTAGCGAAACATTAAATTTAACGCTACACCCGCCGCTTTGCGTTCGCAGTGGGAATGGTCTAGTAGAATTATATCTAAATTCGCGATCGCTTGTTCGACCCACTCTTTAGACGTTGGGTGCTTCAGAAATTTGATAGTTGGTAGTGTTGAATTTAGCATCTGTTTCTAGATTTATCGCCGTTGTCAGTTGCATAAGATAAAGCAGGATAATTGCTAATTGCTAATTGTTAACTGTTAACTGTTAACTGCTAATTGGGGAAATTTTCTCCCCGTCTCCCCCATCCTCCCTCTCCCCTTCTTCCCTAGCCTCTAGCCCCTAGCCCCTAGCCCCTCTTAACAATTGTACAAACACCCTATACATATCTTGAGCAAACTTATTCGGATTCCATAATGGTGCTAAACTTTGCGGTTTCTTCGACTCCCTCAACTGTTCTTTAACTGCGTTTCTTAAATCTAGATTATTGCCTAATTTTACACCCCATTCTGTGTACTCTTCCCAACTCCAAGAAACACCTGTTTCCATCTTCAAAGCCTGCATAAATGAATAGCCCATCCTCGATAAGAATTGTTCCCCTACCCGCGTCACCACAGGCAAATTAAACCACAATGCTTCTAAAGTATGAGTCCCACCATTGTAAGGATAAGAATCCAGAAAAACATCAGCTAGTAAATATATTAACCTGTGTTCTTCCTCCGTAGGAACTCGTGGCAAAAACTTGATCCGGTGTTTCCCAATTCCCTCAGCTTCGCAAGCTTGATGATAAGCTGATTGAAATACTTCGATATCGCCTATAGCTTTGTGAATCAAAATACTATTAGGCACTTGTTTGAGAATAGCAACCTGCGCTTTCACTAACTCGCGGTTAAATTTTCTACCCGGAGAAACGCAGAGATAAACTACTTGTTCTAATCCAATTCGATGCGACTTTCTTAAATCAATTGTATCCGCGACTAACCTTTTAAAACCTCCAACAGCCGCAAAGGAATCTGGCATTCTAATTAGTTGTTCTTGGTAATATTTTTCTCTCCCGTCTGGGTGAGTGTGCCAATCGCAAAGGAAGTAATTTATACTAGATATGTATGGAGCTTCAAAGCCTAACCAAGAAATACAAACTGGGGCGGGTTTTCGATATAAAATATCGCAGTGAATGGGAACGCTAAGAGAATCTAAATCTACCAGTATATCCACTTGGTCTTGCTGAATTTCCTTGATAATTTCTCCAGCATTAGCAAGTCCATTAGGGAAGGTTTTAGGATAACTTAATTTAGCTACGCTATCAACAAAGTTTTGGGTGTGATCGTCCTTATCAAGTCGTTCTGTTGCGTATAAATAAATATCAGGCGTGAGCTTGCATAATTCACGGATGATGTCAGCACTGCACCAGCCGACGGAATGGCGATTGAAGTGATTCGAGATAAAACCAATTTTTAACTTACTTTTATGGTTTTTCTGCTGAAAACTAGGCTGGGAAATTTGAGGGTAATTTGGCTTGATAACTTGCTCGACATATTGTTTAGAAATTAAGCGATAGAAGTTAGAATTAGCCTCTAAATCATCTCGCAAGTAAGGGGTGCTAAATAAAAGATTGGCATAGAGAGCTTTGATTTCAACATTGCTAAAATTATTGAATTGGTAGAGATAAGACTCTAATTCTAAAAATCTATCTTTAGCAATTTGATTTAATCCAGATACCTGATAAGTGCTAATATAGTAAATGGCGGTCATTATTTTGTCCATTTCGCCGCACATTTCACTATATTTGCTAACAGCTTGACGCGCTGCTTCTAAATTAGTTGCATCTCGGAGGATGCCGCACAAGTGCTGATGAGCGATGGCAAAATCTGGTTTAATTTCTAAGGCTTTTTGCAGGTAAGGAATTGCTTCTTTTAACTTACCTTGATATCGGAGAACTATCCCTATTTGACAGTAAGCATCTACCGAGTCAGGTTTAATCGTAATCGCGCGTTTCCAAGCAGCGACAGCTTCGCTAAGTTTGCCTTGATTTGCTAGTTCATCGCCTCGATCTAAGTAAAATTCTACCCCGCCGAGTTGCGGATTAATTTTAATAGCTTTTTGCTGATAAGATTTAGCTTCTTCTAACTTCCCTTGCTGCTTCAAAGCATTACCGAGATTCCAGTAGGCGGCGGCTAAATCTGGTTTGAGGCCGATCGCTTTTTCGTAGTTGACGATCGCCTCGACAAAACGCCCTTGCTTGTAAAGCATACTGCCCAAATTAGCATAAGCTTCAGCATAGTCGGGATTAAACGCCAGAGCCTCCGAGTAGAAGCGAATCGCCTCTTCAATTTGACCTTGAGCCTGCTGGACATTTCCCATTGTCACATAGGCGGGTGCCCAATCCGGCTTCGCCTCCAGAGCTCGGCGACAAAATGCGATCGCTTCTGTTAACTTCCCCTGAGCGTAATATACTTCCGCAGCTTGAGTCAGCGCTTGAGCATCCTCTGGTTTGGTTTCCTGAGACGGGTTAGTAGGATTGGAATTCATCGGGCAGCCTGTTTGTGCTATCAATATTAAAGTCTATGGTATTTTGCACCATAACAGCTTTTGAGGCGACATTACACCAAGCAACCCACTGATGACAGAATTTAACCGCGCCGCGAGCATCGCCCCTTCAGGGGTTGGGATAGGCTCTGCGAATGAGAGTCGCATTCAAGTATTTTGATTTTCGATATATTTTTTAACAGCTTCCTCAGAGGCATTACCGACTGTGCCACAAAAATAACTTCTAGTCCAAAGAGAGGGAATTTTCTTAAGAAACTATCGTACAATAGTTTTCGGAGGTGATGCAAATTGCTCTTAAGCTTCAAATACAAACTCAGACCCAATCAGCAGCAATCCAAAAAATTGAATCAGTGGGTTGATATGTTGAGGGCTACGTATAACTGGTGTCTGCGCGACAGAATTGATGGTTGGTATCAGCAGTTTCTTTGCGGTGATTATTGCGACTTGAGGACGCAGATAGAGATTACACCTTTAACCTGTGGTATTACCAAAGGAACACAACTCGCTAACCCTTGGAAAGATGGAGGGGGTAAAGCTAAAAAGGAAGGAGACAAAGATCAGTCGCCAAAAAGATCAGCGTCTTTGATGCAAGATGCGAACTTACAAGAATTGAAAGATAGTAGACCTTGGTATCAAACAATTGATATTGGAGTGTTGCAATCAATGCCAGCTAGAGTTAACGAATCTTTCAGTAAGTTTTTCAACGGTGCAGGTTTCCCGAAGTTTAAGCGCCGTCACGACTTTAAATCGTTTAGTTATAAACCGGGAAGGGTAAAGGTTAAAGGTAATAAAATCTATTTGCCGAAAATTGGATGGATGCGTTTTTATAACTCGCGTTCTATTCCCGATGGGTTTGAAATTAAAACAGTTACAGTGAGACAGAAAGCTGACGGGTGGTACGTCTCGATCAGAATCGAAAACAAAACAGTACCAGATTTCCCGGTAATTTCAGATAGTGAAATCAAAACTATCACTGGTTGCGATCTGGGACTGGGTAAGTTGGTTTACCTATCTGATGGAAGCAGTATTGATAACCCACGTTTTGCTACCAATAAAAAAGCCAAGCGTTTAATGCGAATTAGACAACGGCGGGTAAGTCGTAAGCAAAAAAGAAGCAAGAACCGCAGCAAAGATCAACTTAGAGTGAGCAAGTTGCACAACAAAATTCAACAGCGTCGAGAATCTTATCAGTGGGACGTTGCTAAACGCATTCTCAAAAGAAGTGATGCTGTCGCTGTTGAAGATTTGCAAGTTGGAAACATGATGAAACGGTGCCAACCCGTTAAATCTGAAACTGGTAGATTTTTGTCTAATGGTCAATCAGCTAAACGGGGTTTAAATCGTTCTATCGCTGATGCTAGTTGGTATTCGTTAACTCAAAAACTTGAATATTTGGCTGTGAAGTCAGGCAAGAAACTGTATAGAGTCAATCCACAATATACCAGTCAAACTTGTAGTAAATGTCAGCACGTCGATAAGAATAGCCGCAATGGTGAAAAATTCATTTGCATTAATTGCGGACATATTGATGATGCTAATTTGCAAGCCGCAAGAAATGTAAAAGTTAAGGCAATAGAAACTTACGGCTTAAATATTGTCAAAATAATTAAATCGAAAATGGTACGGCGGGACTCGTCGGAACCAGTACAATTAAGTCTCTTTGAGGCTAAATTGTATGAACGCTCGTCAGACATTAACACGCTGCCTTTAAAAGGCAAACGGCGTGTGGGCGAGAACCCAGAGTACAAGCAATTGTCTATCTGGGATATTTAGAGCGCAACCTCTAAAGAATCCCATCCCCTTCAGGGGTGGGAGTGTCAAAAGGAAACTGTCGCCACTATGCAATCAATTTATGACTGGCAAGCAACTGACACAGCGGAAACGGAAGATTAACCTCAAACCCAATTTGCTCTTGGGTATATTTTTACTCACCTTAGCACTGCCCTTGCCCTTCGCTACCAAGAGTCTAGCACAACAGCAGACAGGGCAATATCAGCGACGGATCTTTGATGCTGCTCTCTACTTCACTTTATATTTCGAGGGCGGCTTCAGCAACCATCCGGCAGATAAGGGGGGAAGGACTTACAGAGGCATTTTGCAAACGGAGTACGACGCTTACCGCTACAGTCGGGGACTCCCACCTCTAGATGTAGCCAGGATTTCGGAATCTGAACTGTTGGAAATTTATCAGAGTTATTGGAATAATAGCCGTGCGGCGAGTATGCACCCTGCACTGGCGATCGTCATGTTCGATACGGCGGTGAATTTCGGGATATCTAACTCTGTGACATTTCTGCAACAAGCTTTGGGACTGCCGCAAAGTGGCGTTTTTGACGCTCGCACGATGAAAGCTTTAGCTTCTGCTAATAATAAGAATACAGCTTTTCAGATGATTAACGAGCGGATTATTTACCGTTATAAACGGGTGCAAGAAGATCCGAGTCAAATGGCGTTTTTTCGGGGATGGTTGAGTCGCGATTACAGTTTGTGGGGGTATGTGGAGAAGATTAAGAATTAGACGGGATATTACGCACCCACCAAAGAAACCGGGTTTTTTGACAAAAATACTTCGCCTTACCCACAGATTCTCTCAAAAACCCGGTTTCTGGAGCCATGAGCACAAGTCCTAATAATGGCTAATTGCTAATTGCTAATTGCTAATTGCTAATTGCTAATTGCTAATTGCTAATTGCTAATTGCTAATTGCTAATTACCCATCCTCCCCCTCTTCCCCATTCCCCCTCTTCCTATCTTCCCCTAGCCCCTAGCCCCTAGCCCCTAGCCCCTAGCCCCTAGCCCCTTATAATTAACGCGGAGAGCAGCAATGATTTGTTCGTTAGCTTTAGGAAAGGGAAACTGGTCTATTTCGTCCAGTGTCACCCACCGAATCTCATCGCATTCAATTAACTGGGGTTCACCGCTGGTGTGACGGCAGTGATAAGCATTAAGAGTAACGCGAAAATGAGCGTAGGTGTGATCGATTGTGATTAAGTGATCCTCCACTTCGATAACTATCCCCAATTCCTCCATAATTTCTCTTTTAATGCAAGCTTCCAGAGTCTCGCCCGCCTCTAATTTACCCCCTGGAAACTCCCATAGACCGCCTAGTAATCCACCTTGGCGGCGTTTGTCAATTAAAATTTTTCTCTCTTGATTCCAGATGACGGCAACGCCAATAAACTTGTGAGGTAAAGCAGTTGAAGTTTTGGTCATAGGTAATAAAAAACAGTTAATAGTTAACCGTTAACCGTTAACTGGTAATAGTTAACCGTTAACCGTTAACTGTTAACTATTAACCGCGATCGGATGTATGCCTCTCGCTGGATTGCAAAGACTTTTCAAAAGCCATCCGCTGTTCAGCGTTTCTGAGAAAGTAGCCACTAATCATCGCTGAGGCTAGCAATCTGCCCAAATGCTCGCGGTTCGTGGTGACAGTCACGCCGAAGTGTTCCGAGGGGAGATTGCCCAACAACCCGACAATGTTGCGCTCCATCACCTGAAAAACTTCAGTAGAGGTAGGCTTAGAGAGTTGGGAGACTGTATCTGGAGCCATAGACTGCACGTATTGCCAGAGTAAATTTGCTCCTTCTCCGTTTTCGTCAAATAAGTCCGGTGTTCGATTGGATGTATTACTCACCTTGTACCTCCGTTTCAGGGACAGCGTTTTTTGTTAAATCTGACATGATTGATGTCCATAACTTCAATCAGATTGCTGCCGATCTTT
The DNA here is from genome assembly GCF_000332155.1 of Kamptonema formosum PCC 6407. GTDB lineage: Bacteria > Cyanobacteriota > Cyanobacteriia > Cyanobacteriales > Microcoleaceae > Kamptonema > Kamptonema formosum. The sequence goes on from NZ_KB235898.1 coordinate 362,638, forward strand.
TCTATTTACGAGCTACTTACTAATCTAGCAGGATGGCAGCAATATCCAAGTGGGCGGAACCGAACTAAGGACGGCGGGTCTTACGATTTGAGCTTAAGGCCTTAGCTAGCCAGATAATCGTCCATGTCTTGTTTTCGCTTCCGCAGTTTGGTTAAGGCTTCGCGCTCGATCTGCCGCACTCGTTCGCGGCTAATATTGAGGCGATCGCCTATTTTTGACAGCGTTAAGGTTTGACCGTCTTCCAAACCGAACCTTAAGGCGAGCACTTCCCGTTGCTGCTGCGTCAGATCGGCCATCAGCATTTCGAGGTCGGCCCGCAGGGAGGCTTGGAGGGCAAAATCTTCTGGAGATGCACCAGTATCTTCCAACAAGTCCCCTAATTCTGTATCTTGGTTATCTCCCACTCGCAAATCTAGGGATAAGGGTAGGCGAGCCCGTTCCAAATATTCCCGAATCTGCTTGGGGGTTAACTCTAATTCTGCTGCTAATTCGTTGGCAGTGGCCGCCCGTCCTAGTTTTTGGGCTAGGTAGCGTTGGGCTTTTTTAATTTTGTTTAGCTTTTCAGTAATGTGGATGGGGAGGCGGATAGTACGTCCCTTTTCTGCGATCGCGCGGGTAATCGCCTGGCGAATCCACCAGTAAGCATAGGTAGAAAATCGGTAGCCTTTGGTTGGGTCAAATTTTTCTACCCCCCGCTGCATCCCGATCGTACCTTCCTGAATCAAATCTAAAAGGTCTACGTTGCGCTTGATATACTTCTTGGCAACAGACACCACTAGCCGCAGATTGGCTTCCACCATCATCCGCTTCGCCCTTTCTCCGGCGTGGATTGTCCGCTGCAATTCAGTCTCAGACAGCCCAGCAGCTTCGGCCCATTCTGTTCTAGTGGGATCGCGACCTAACTCCAAAGCTAGAGCATTTTTCGCCTCGTGCAAGGCTGTCGTTCGCTGAACCTGCTTTCCATAGAGAATTTCTTGCTCATGGGTCAGCAGGGGAACGCGGCCAATTTCTCGTAAGTAAGCGCGTACTGAATCTGTGTCTGAGGACTTAGGAGGTTTCATAAGGATTTCCCGCTGGGTACCTCAGCCGCTAGAGGGTTGAGCAAGCAAACCCCTAGTCTTAGCTGGGAAGGAAAGCGGGCGGGGACTTACGCTTTCCTTGCGTTTACACACGCCTGGTTTTTATAGTAGCTACGTGCTACTAAGAGTCGCCCCATTCCAGGTTAGATTCTGGTTGGAGTCTTAATACCGCTCAATATTATGTTAAAAATATTAACATTTCTGAGAGTCCGTGTATATACCTCCCCAAGAATAAGGTTCAGGGGTAAGTCGGAGTGAATATAGATAAATTTTACCCAGTGGCTCCTTCTTAACTCCCATTCCTAAAGAAAGATGTAATGGGTAGATGTAAGCAACCGCTTTCAGCGGTTAGGGACTAGGGGCTAGGGGCTAGGGGCTAGGGGAAGAAGAGGAAGAAGAGGAAGAAGAGGAAGAAGGGAATAGAGTTAAGGGTTTGAGGAAACTAAAATGTCCTCACCACCTTGTCGGTTACTATAGCTGAGTACGATCGATTCTCTGATTTGCAGCCTTTATCACATACTGGTAATTTTGTCAAAAAAACTAGGATGATTTAATAGTCTGATTAGTAGCCTTTGCTTTGTACTTACCACTTCTTACCTTTTAGAGTAGACGCTCTGTTCGCGATCGCTATCAGCTTTTTAGTTGATATTGTCTTATTAACCGTTATTCGAGAGATTCGGTATTGATTTGTAAACCAATTTATTCTCAGTAAACTGTTATCATATAAAAATCCACTTAAGTAGTATTTAGGCAAAAGCTTTTCCACCTTTCTATTTGTTGAACCAAAGGGATAAGCGACATGAGCGCTCACAATTTTATTTTTATCTAAATCCTTCATACATTTTCTTAAAGCTAATTTAGCGGCTGCGAGTTCAAATTCTAAATCTTTACCCGATATCTTTGCTAAATCTTTGTGATTAAATCCATGAGACTGAATGTCATAAAATCCCTTTTGATATCCTTCTCGTAAATCGCTACAAGTAGTATGAGGCAAATAATCACCACCATTATCAACCCACAGAAATCTAGGATTAATAAATAAAACAAACTTGACCTTTTCCCTATAAATTTTTTCCAGATTTTCTAAAATAGGTAGACCATTTGTATGAACGCCTTTATAACCATCGTCAAAAGTTAGCATAATTGGCTTTTGACCGATATGTTGAATTGGTATCGGCTTAGATTTGTTGATAAAATATACAAAAAGATCCTGAGAGGATAGAAACCAAAATTTTTCCTGAACCAGGTATTCTAAAATTTTTGCTAAATCTTGCTTAGTGTAGTCATTAGTAAAGGCGAATCGATGAGGTGGGTTTTCAGTAGGGTTTTGAGTATCTATAATGTCGTGAAAACCTAAAATTGGAATCCTGACTCCATTAGTGTCTACACTAGAACCAGATATAGCTAAACTCAGTAAAAATATTAATAAAATATATAGTAATTTGGCTTTGTGGCTCAGATAAAAGTGCAATTTCCCTACAACTTTTCTACCTCTTAGCCTTTTCTTTCGCTGATTCATCTGTATCCTCCGCTGTTCGTTTCCTATTAATCTTTACCATTGTTGGGGACAGATTCAGCAATAATCGGAAAATTTTTACTAATTAGTTTAACTTATGTAACTAAAGGGCCAAGTTCCAAAAATATTAATCTATTCATGGAATGGCGGATTAGAAATATGATATTCATTAAGTGCTTTTAGATGAGTCCGCGTTTTTTTAGCCTAGCAAGTGCATCTTCTGCGGCATTTTTTTCAGCCTCTTTTTTGCTGCTACCTTTACCTTCTCCGTATAGTTTTTCACCGACATAAACTTTAGCGAGATATTCTGGCTTGTGCGGCGCTCCTCCGGCGTGGATTGTCACATATTTAGGAGGAGTATTGTCACTGTTTGCTTGTACCCATTCTTGAAAGCGATTTTTAGAGTCTACAAAGTTTTTAGATTCTAGATTAAAGTTAAAAGCAGCAGGTTCTTTAATTGCCTTCTCAAATAATGGTTCGATAAACTCACGAACTGAATCAATACCAGAATCGAGAAAAACTGCATCACCTAAAAATTCTAAACGCTCATTGTCTTCTCTTACATATTTAGGATTTTCGTAAAAATATGAGCGGTGGGTAAGTGCAGTATTTAGAAGACAAGCATTCTGAAAAGGCAGTAGTTTTAGTATTTCAGCTAATTTCTCTCTAATTCTGGATTCTTCAGCAGAAGATACAGAAGGGTGACTCACCTCGTAACGCGCTTGCTCTTTAGAAAGAATGATTAGAACTTCTTGCTTTTGTTTTTCTATTTCTACTATATCTGCCTCTGGTGCAGAGATGTTTTTGAGAAGTCTGGCAATACTATCTAGAGTACGATAAGCATCATCTGTAAAGAATGGAGATTGATGTACCCAATTATTTCTAGTTTCGTGGAGTTCACTCACTAAAGCACGACCAGCGTGACCGAGATTTTCTTTAAATACTTTCTCCCACTGTTTTAACATGAGTGCTAATAAAGGATGAACATCCTCGCGCAGATTTTTTGCTAAGTCTCGCTTCTTGTAATCGTCATTGAGGGAAGATTTGGCCTCTGTTAGCCAACCTTCTTTGTAAACGCGCTTCATTTCTCGTTCAATATAAGGGTATAATCCCTTACCTAAAAGCTTTAAAGCTCTGCCAACTTGTTCGTGATTGGTAATAGCCATATTAGAATTTACGATCTAAGATTTAACTTGACATTAATAATTATGGACGATTTCTGAAACTCTATCGGATGTCTTACCCCCTCCTTCGTAGTAGCAACTTTACTCGCTCCCGCATTCCCTAACAATAAAGTGGCTTAGCTTATCCCTTTTAACTTATTCACCTAAAAAACTTACTTTCAAAGCTTCTTCCATAGTAAAAGGCGATTCCTTCGGAAAAAAGTTTAACTTAATCCCTGTTTCCTCAGCAGCTTTCTGACGAGCTTTTCCATAACACTCATCAAACACTTCTAAAATTAAAGGTTGTAAACTTGGACTGTCTTCTAGCAATCCTTCAATACAAATACGCTGCTCGGTGATGGTACTACGCCAACTCTGACTGCGTTTCTCTGGTTGATATTCCCATTTGAGTAAGTGCATTAAAAGCACAACTAAACGACTTTTTAATTCTCGTTTTTCACTTCTGCCCATACTTTCGATTTCTTCAACTAAATTCGGAATATCTATCCGATCAAAATTGCCTTCTTTTAAATGTTCAGCAGTAGCTTGTATCCATAGATAAAAGTCTTCTTCATAAAGATTATTTTCGGTTTTGACAGATTGACTAATCATAACTAATTTCCTTGACTTCTGCTAGGGTTAATGATAGCTTGACAGAGATATTCCCAAGTTTCAGTTTGTTCTTCTTCATCTCCCTCATCTACCCATGAATTGATTAAAGCGATCGCAGCTTGATTCCTCTCTATCCTCTCCTCTAGCGACAGTTTAGTAATATCAATTTTATCAGACTTTTCTGACACTCTTGGCTTCATTGTCACAGTTTCTTTAAACAATCTGATCGTCTGAAGTAAATTCGGCAAATATTCCCTGGGAGTTTCCTGAATCTCCTGCAACAACTCGACAAATTCTGCACCAATTCTAGGTTCAGAATCAGCAGTTTCAGGTGCTTGATTTTCACTACTTACAACTTGTTCAGACATAATTACCTCCTTTGTCATCTCAATAATTTATCGGGTGGGCTTGTAGCCCACCTACTACATCTTACCTCACCGCCGCAGGCATCCCCAAAATATCCTCAATTCGAGGCATATCTTCTAAAGCAATTACCCGCCCTTCATCCTCAAAGCCAGTAATCTGATCGAAGTTCAAATACTGATACAGATCGCTAGCAAAAGGCTCAATCTTCTTACCCACAATGTCCATATATTCTTGCACGCTTGGCATCCGTCCTAACATCGCACAAACAGCAGCTAATTCCGCAGAACCCAGATAAACTCTTGCATCCTTACCCATACGATTATTGAAGTTCCGAGTTGAAGTAGAAAACACCGTTGCCCCATCATTAACTCGTGCTTGATTGCCCATACACAGACTACATCCTGGCATCTCAGTTCGCGCACCAGCAGCCTCGAAAGTGGTGTAAATTCCCTCCTGTTTCAACTGGTATTCATCCATCCGCGTTGGCGGACAAATCCACAACCGGGTCTTAACTACAGCTTCCCCTTCTAATACCTTTGCAGTTGCTCGATAATGACCGATATTTGTCATGCAAGAGCCGACAAATACCTCATCAATTTTATCGCCCACTACTTCGCTCAATAACTTAACATTATCTGGGTCATTGGGAGCCGCCACAATCGGTTCTTTAATCTCATTCAAATCAATGTCAACGATTTCAACATACTCGGCATCAGTATCGGCTTCCATTAACACCGGATTTGCTAACCATTGTTCCATTTTTGCCACGCGGCGCATCATAGTCCGAGCATCTACATAGCCCCGCGCTACCATATTTTTTAACAGGGCAATATTAGAGCGTAAATACTCGGAAACCGTCTCTACGCTCAACTTAATTGTGCAACCAGCACAAGAACGTTCTGCTGATGCGTCTGTCAATTCAAAAGCCTGCTCAACTTTCAAATCGGGCAAACCTTCGATTTCCATGATTCGCCCAGAAAAGACATTTTTCTTGTTCTGTTTATCGACAGTTAACAAGCCTTTTTGAATGGCAATATAAGGAATTGCATTGACCACATCCCGCAGGGTTACTCCGGGCTGTAATTCACCTTTAAACCGGACTAAAACTGATTCCGGCATATCCAAAGGCATGACACCCAAAGCTGCTGCAAAGGCAACTAAACCCGAACCGGCAGGAAAGGAAATTCCTAGAGGAAAACGGGTGTGAGAATCGCCGCCAGTTCCCACTGTATCTGGTAACAACATTCGGTTTAGCCAAGAGTGAATAATCCCATCTCCTGGCCGTAAAGCTACGCCGCCACGTTCAGCAATAAAATCGGGTAATTCTTGGTGAGTTTTGACATCGACTGGTTTGGGATAAGCAGCGGTGTGACAGAAACTTTGCATTACTAAATCGGCACTAAATCCCAAACAAGCTAGTTCTTTTAACTCGTCTCTGGTCATCGGCCCTGTGGTATCTTGAGAGCCAACTGTTGTCATAATTGGTTCGCAGGGAGTGCCGGGACGAACACCTGGTAAACCACAGGCTTTGCCTACCATTTTTTGAGCTAAAGTGTAACCTTTGCCCGTATCTGCGGGTGGTTGGGGGCGGGTAAAGATTGTGCTTGTTCCTAATCCTAAAGCTTCGCGGGTTTTATCGGTGAGAGTGCGACCAATTAGTAAAGGAATGCGGCCGCCAGCACGAACTTCATCTAAGATGGTGTCAGGTTTGAGGTTGAATGTGGAAATAATTTCGCCAGCTTCGTTAGTAATTTCGCCTTTGTAGGGATGGATGGTAATTACCATTCCTGTTTCCATTTTACTAACATCGCATTCGATGGGTAATGCGCCGGAATCTTCGGCGGTGTTGAAGAAAATAGGTGCGATCGCAGTACCTAAAATATATCCCCCATTCCGCTTATTCGGTACGAAAGGAATATCATTACCGATATGCCAGAGCACGGAATTAATCGCAGATTTCCGCGAGGAACCCGTACCGACAACATCGCCGATATATGCGACGGGATGCCCTTTTTGCTTCAATGCTGCGATCGCACTTAACGAGCCCGGTAGCCGCGTTTCCAGCATTGCCAAAGCGTGTAGCGGAATGTCCGGCCGCGTGGTAGCATGAGTCGCAGGGGACAGGTCATCGGTGTTGGTTTCGCCCGGAACCTTGAACACGCTAACAGTAATCCTTTCTGGCAAAACTGGCCGACAGGTGAACCACTCGGCATTTGCCCAAGAATCCATTACCTGCTTAGCGTAGGGATTGATCTCCGATAAATTCAGTACATCGTGGAAAGCATCAAATACTAACAGGGTTTTACTTAGCGCTGCTGCTGCCGAGGCTGCCATTGCAGGTTCGTTAGAGGATAGCAAGCTAATTAAAGATTGCACGTTATAGCCGCCTAGCATCGTTCCTAGCAGGTAAACTGCCCACTGGGGCGCAATTAACGGGCTGTGAATTTCGCCTTTGGCGATCGCAGTTAAAAATCCAGCTTTCACATAAGCGGCCCCGTCTACTCCCGGTGGCACGCGATCGCGCAGCATCTCTACTAACGCCTCTTCCTCGCCTGCGGGCGGATTTTTTAGCAGTTCGCAAAGTTCAGAGGTTTGCTGAGCATTCAGCGGTAGCGGCGGAATTCCCATTGCTGCCCGCTCGGCCGTATGTGCGCGGTAAGATTCTAGCATAATTTCGTCTCCTCAAGATGGCATTTTCGACTTTCAATGGGCGATTTTCGCTTGTATAGCAACCGTCAAGGTGGTTAGGACATTCTAGTTTCCTCAAACCGTTAATTCTATTCTCTTCTACCTCTTCTTTCCCTTCTTTCCTGAGCATCGTAGCCCCTAACCGCTGAAAGCGGTTGCTATAGATCGGGAAGCTTACCTTCCCAACTTGCAAAAAGCCCTCACCCTTATAAAAACTTAACGCAACTAAAAAAACAGTGGATTTCAATACTTATGCGAGATTTGCCCCAAACTGCCAAGGCGAGGGCAATATGGCGATCTGTGCGATCGCGAGTGGTAGAGCGGCGCTGCTTGGAAATAAAAAATGTCAAATTTACTACATTTTTTGATATAGTTTTTTGCTTAGACAGCAATAGGGTTTACTTCCCCTATTTTCTTTTCCTGTCTTTCTTATCCCCTTGCCCTACTCTAAACTATCTTGACTTTATTGAGAATCTTTCGCAACTTAGGGGTACACTAGACTATGATTTCAGGGATGAGAGGACTTATACGTATACATAAATTTATTATGGTTTGTAACATCACCCAAGAGCAGAAAAAAATAGTACCAAGGGGGCTTGCTTAAATTTTCATTCTGGGAATAGAGCTAGGAAGAGTCTTCTTTTAGCCCTGTTAAAGTCACGGAATAATATTCTCCGTTAAATTTTAGTAACAAAACGTTTATTACTCAAGCCAAAAAATGTAATATAAAATACAGGGATCGAACAATATTCTCTTCGTCAGCATCAGGGATCGTTGAATTGTTATAGCTAGAATAATTTGAAAAAGGGTGCAGGAGCCCAGATGTGTACAACAGAAAATTAGAATTTATCAATCAAAAACTAAATCACTCAATCGTGGAACAATGCCTGGGTTGCGCCTTAAGGCAGGAAATGGAAGTGGCGTTGCAAGAAACCAAAGAACTTTTGGGTGCGATCGCCCCAACCGCTCCATTACCCCTCGCAGTTAGTCGCACTAGCGATGCAGCTATTCTATATTGCAACGATCTTTTTGGCCTCACTTTTGGATCGCTCTCCACAGAGCTAATCGGCCGAAAATTACCTGAATTTTACTGCGAGCCAGCCGATCGCCAACTTTTACTGGCAGAGCTCGAAAACCAAGGTTACGTCCGCGAGGCAGAAGTGCAGCTCAAAAAGACTGACGAGACAGTCTTTTGGGCATCAGTATCAATGCGACCGCTGACTTTGGAGGGAGAATCAGTGATATTATCTATATTCTCCGATATCACCGATCGCAAAAGAGCTCAAGAAGCACTGCGGCGACAGGCCCTCACCTTCGAGAATATCTACGACGCAGTAGCGATCGCCGACACTGTTGGTAGAATCATCGACTGGAACCCCGCAGCAGAGCGCATTTTTGGCTATACCAAAGCCGAAGTAATCGGTAAAAGTACAGAGATTTTTCACTCCTCCTCAGAACAGGCGACAGCGCTAACCCACGAGATTCTATACAGTCTAAGAAATTCAGGTCGCTGGTCGGGAACAATTAACTTCACCCGCAAAGATGGCAGTGACGGCGTATGCGAAACCACCGTAGTCATAGTTGCCGATGAATTTGGCAAGGCGGTGGGCGCAATGGCGATTAGCCGCGACATCACCTTAGTCAAACGCTCGGAAACAGTAGAGCAAGAATTACTCGCATCCATACACTCGCGAGCCCGCCAGCAAGCCGCCGTCGCTTACTTGGGGCAACAGGCCTTGATGGAGAGCGATTTATCGGCACTGATGGACAAAGCTGTAGTTCTAGTTGCTCAAACGCTGAATGTAGAATATTGCAAACTTTTAGAATTACTCCCCGGCGGACACGCTTTCCTACTACGAGCAGGAGAGGGATGGCAACCAGGCTTAGTGGGCAACGCCACAGTCAGTGCTTCCACGAAGTCTCAGGCGGGTTATACTTTGCTTGCTGGTGAGTCGGTAATTGTGGAAGACGTGCGCTTAGAGACCCGCTTCAGCGGTGCACCTCTGTTACACAATCACCGCGTCGTCAGCGGTGTTTCCGTCATTATCCCCGGAAATTGGAGCAGAGAAGATTTGGCGCGAGGGGAACGGGGGAGCGGGGGAGAGGGGGAGATTTGGCCTGAAAGGAATAACGGAGGTAAATCCTCCCCATCCTCCCCATCCTCCCCATCCTCCTCATCTCCCCCATCTTCCCCATCCTCCCCATCTTCCCCATCCCCCTCATCTTCCTCATCCCCCCCATCCCCCGCTTGGGGTGTGCTGAGCGCTCACACCAAGCGGCGGCGGCAATTTAGTCAAGATGATGTCCACTTCCTCGAAGCGATCGCGAATGTACTAGCAGCAGCCATCGAGCGATCGCGATCGGAAGAGCGCCTACAACTAATGGAACGCGCGATCGCTTCCAGCAGCAACGGCATTATCATTACCGACGCAACACAGTCAGACAACCCCACGATTTATGTCAACCCCAGTTTCGAGCGGATGACAGGCTATCAGCGAGACGAAATTCTCGGTAAAAATTGCCGAATTTTGCAACGTGCTGATAGAAATCAACCAGCTCTTAAGGAAGTGCGAACAGCCCTTAACGAAGGCAAAGAATGTCAGGTCGTCTTGAAAAACTATCGTAAAGATGGCACTCCTTTTTGGAACGAACTTTCTATTTCACCCGTGTACAACACGCGGCGACATCTCACCCACTTTGTCGGCATTCAAACCGACATCACCGATCGCAAACGATCGGAAGAAGAATTATTTTTAAAGTCCCAAACTTTAGCAACTTTTAGCGCCAATCTCAAACAGCTTCACCGGATTACAACTTACAACTATCAAAATTTTGAAGAGCTATTTGCCGATTACCTGTTGGCAGGATGCGAAATATTTGGGCTTTCTACAGGTGTCATCAATCAAATTGAAGGCGAACGCTGCATTATCCGTTCTGTTAAATCTGATATTGAATGTTTTGTTCCTGGCTTGGAATCGGAATTAAAAGATACTTATTGTTCAGCACCGATAAAAACTAAGAAAACTGTTACCTATGCCCATGTAGGTAAAATAGAGGAAATGCAAACGCACCCGGCATATCAAAGATTTAACATGGAATCTTATATAGGTACGCCTATATTTGTCAGCGGTAAAATTTACGGGGTGTTAAGTTTCTCCTCAACACAAATAAGAAGCAAAAATTTTGAAGCCCGCGAAACAGAAATCATCGAACTGATGGCACAAAGCATCGGTAGATTTCTCGCTGCCCACGACACAGAAATAGAACGCCAGCAGGCAGAAAAAGAGCGCATAGAACTAATCGCTTCTCTCCAAGAAAGCGAAGAGCGATACCGCCGTTTAGTAGAACTTTCCCCGGAAGCGATCGCCGTCTATAGCGAAGATAAAATCGTCTATATCAATGCGGCGGGAGCCAGACTTGTTGGTGCTCAATCTGCGAAAGAACTGATCGGATTTCCCATATTTAACCTCGTCCACCGCGACTATCTGGAAGTAGTTAGAGTCCGCATTCAGCAAGTAGAAGAAGAAAACAAAAAAACGAATCTGATCGAACAAAAAATGATTAGACTGGACGGGAAAGTAATCGATGTGGAAATAGCAGGTATACCTGCTACCTACCAAGGGAAAGTCGCAACCCAAATTATCATCAGAGATATAACAGAACGCAAACGCGCCCAACAACAACTCCTCCACGATGCCTTTCACGATGTTCTCACTCAACTGCCAAACCGTGCCCTATTTATTGAGCGTGTTGGTCAAGCTATCCGTCGTTCCAAACAACAGCCAGATTATAAATTTGCTGTCCTATTCTTAGATTTAGATCGCTTTAAAGTCGTCAATGACAGTCTAGGTCATAGTGTAGGAGATCAACTGTTAATTGCGATCGCCCACCGCCTTACCTCCTGTCTTCACCCCTCTGATACCGCCGCTAGACTAGGGGGAGACGAGTTCACTGTCCTACTAGAAGGTATTCAAAGTCTTGGTGATGCTACCATCATTGCCAAAAAGATCAACCACGAGTTTGCCCAGCCCTTCAACCTTGAAGGACACGAAGTATTTACCACCGTCAGCATCGGTATTGTCTTCAGTCAAAGCGAAGTTTCCTCAACAAGTGAAGAAGATTGGAAGTATATGCACTGCCCCATGTACAACCATCCTGAAGATCTCCTGCGAGACGCTGACATTGCCATGTATCGCGCCAAGGCCCTTGGTAAGGCCCGCCATGAGGTTTTTAACTTAGCGATGCACGATCAAACTATTTCTCTGTTGCAATTGGAAACTGACTTGCGGCGGGCGATTCAGGAAAGTTGTCAAATTGCAGTTGCCCTTGGAAGACCCCATTTTTTACCAAAACAGGCAAGTTTGGCACAAAATCTGGGTTTAGAAAGTTCTCAGTTATCGGAGCACGTTCAATACTCAAAGGGCAATTCGGCAATTCTCAATTCAAAACCGCTTTGGCTATCGGAGAACTCTTCGGGAAATGCAGCGAAAATTCTTAGCAATGGTAGTCATCCACATACTAAATTGTTGCTACATTATCAGCCAATTATTTCACTTTCTACTGGCAGAATTAGCGGTTTTGAGGCGCTTGTACGCTGGCAACACCCAACGAGAGGTTTAGTTTCACCTGCTGAGTTTATTCCCGTAGCAGAAGAAACTGGTCTGATTATTCCTTTGGGTGCTTGGGTTTTGAGAGAAGCTTGCCGCCAGTTGCGTATTTGGCAAGAACTATTGAAGAAGGAAGAAGGAAGAAGGAAGAAGGAAGAAGAAATAAGGAATAGGAAAGAAGGAAGATGTGATAGTCCAAATTTCTCTAATTACCAATTACCAATTACCAATTACCAATTACCAATTACTAATTACCCACTGACTATGAGTGTGAATCTTTCAGGTAAGCAGTTGGGGCAAATGAATTTGTTTGAGGAGATTGATGAAATTCTGCAAGAAACTGGGTGCGATCCCAGCAGTTTAAAGTTGGAAATTACGGAAAGCGTGATTGTGGAAAATGTCGCTAAAGCTAGCACTATGCTCGCCCAACTGAAAGCTAGAAATATTCGGCTTTCTATTGATGATTTTGGGACGGGTTATTCATCTTTAAGTTATCTGCACCGCTTCCCGCTTGATACTCTCAAAATTGACCGTTCTTTTGTCAGTCGCTTGAGTACAGAGGGTGGTCGTCCCCTGCAAATTGTACGCGCGATCGTAACGCTGGCTCATAATTTAGGGCTCGATGTGATCGCAGAAGGTGTGGAAACAAAAGAGCAACTAGCGGAACTCCAGCAACTTGAATGCGAACACGCTCAGGGATATTTGTTATCTAGACCTCTGGACAGTGAGGCGGCAACTGAGTTTCTACAAAAAATGTTAACTGGTAATGGCTAATTGCTAATTGCTAATTGCTATAGCAGTCGCCAAGGCGATTAAGACCTTCTGAGTTCCACCAAACTCGCTGATTCTCTTCTCTTCTTCCTCTTCTTCCCCTAGCCCTGAGCATCGTAGCCCCTAACCGCTCATTGCTCATTGCTCACTTAACCCATCCTACTAAAAGTTAAAATTTTAAGAGATTATCCGTACATCTACGTACAAATTTTAAGTAGACTTAGATTTTCGGCGATTATTCGTGCATCCACCTACAAGTTCCTCATCCGATTCAATTTTAAGTAATTATCCCTGTCAAACCCTTGATTCCTCATGTAAATTTGCTGCTTAAGTGATTAATATCACACACAAAAAATACCAGGATCGCATTTGAATAAGAGATGGATCGCCAAATACTGTGACTAAAATCACAATTTAGCAATGTTTTCAATCACAAAATTGGGTTGGAAAAAAGGGCACAGTATATTTACTAGCATTCCTTATTTTAAGAACTACCCCTTGCACGAAAAAGGAAGCCAAAAGTCATGTCTACTTCCCAGCTCACACTAGAAGAATTATTTGGTCAAGTCATGTTTTCCAGCGTGGTTACTCGCAATGACCGCCAGCAAATCAGATCGGCACTTTTAGGTGGTGGACTCAATGAAGACGAACACGCAATTATTAACAGACTGTTATATAATGTGCGGCGTGGATGGGTGAGGATTATCGACTAAGTTAGAAAAACCTCACTTATAATAATTACGATAAATAAAATTGAATCAGCGGATAGGGCTAACCGCTGAGTATTTTCGTGTTTTTGAGCTGCGCGATCGCTGATTAAAATTCTCAAAGAATAATTTAAAATATAAAGTAATGTTTCAGATTGACCTATATATATGGCTCCCGCCGTTTTAATCCAGAATCTTCAGAAACGGTACGGCACTGTTGAAGCCGTCAAAGATGTTTCCTTCCAGGTGGAACCGGGGGAGATTTTTGGTTTGCTCGGCCCCAATGGTGCAGGCAAAACCACTACTCTACGGGCTTTGTGTACGTTGACAGCCCCCGATCGCGGACGTTTAGAGGTATCCGGGATTTCAGTTATAGAGCAGCCGAGATTGGCTAGACAACGCTTGGGCTATGTTGCTCAAGAGGTGGCTTTGGATAAGGTGCTGACGGGGCGCGAACTTTTGCAATTGCAAGCGGCTCTCTACCATTTGCCTCGGCCGATGATTAAAGATCGGATCGATCGTGCGATCGCATTACTCGGTTTAGGGGAATGGGCGGATAAAAAGACAGGCACTTATTCCGGTGGTATCCGCAAACGGCTGGATTTGGCTGCGGGACTGTTACATCAACCGGATGTTTTAGTTTTAGATGAACCGACAGTCGGGCTCGATATAGAAAGCCGGGTGGTAGTTTGGGACTTCCTGCGACAGTTGCGCGAGTCTGGGACAACAGTATTGATTACCAGCCATTATCTTGAAGAGGTTGATGCTTTGGCGAACAGAGTAGCAATTATTGATAAAGGTGTGGTGATTGCTGCGGGTACACCCGAAGAATTGAAGGATAAAGTAGGTGGCGATCGCGTTACCCTCCGCATCCGGGAATTTTCGCCGATAGAGGAAGCCGAAAAAGCAAAATCTCTGTTGCAATCTTTGCCTTTTGTACAAGAAGCGATCGTGAATACTGCTCAAGGTAATTCCCTAAATTTAGTGGTAACACCTCAGAGCGATGCACTTTTGAATATTCAGCAAGTAATTAAAGATGCGGGTCTTCCTACTTTTGGAATTGCTCAATCTCGACCTAGTTTGGATGATGTTTATTTAGCTGCGACGGGGAGAACGCTTTTAGATTCGGAGTTAGAAGCTTCTAGTAGTCGGGACTTGAAAGCCGAGCAAAAAGCAGCGATGCGGTCTTAGTTGGAGGAAGAAAGAAGAAGGAAGAAGTAAGAAGTAAGAGTCAACTTTGTCTCTTTGATAACTTATGTAGACCCCACTCTGGGCGGTATTTTTACCTCAGAGGGCGGCCTTCAGGATATCCGTCCTCACTATTTTGGCGATTGCTATAAAATTTATGGCGATCGCTCTTTTTTTGATGAAATGTTGAATAATAAACTCTATCTGTTGGTGTGAGGAAAGAGAGTGAGTCAGCAAGAGATTTTAACATTAGCCAAAGAAGGTGACGCAACTGCGATCGCCTTTCTAATCAGTCAAGCACTAGGAACCAAAGGCATAGCCGTCAAAGCCACCCGTCAAAACACTTGCCTGCACCTATTACTAGAAGCAGAACAACTCCCCCCCCAAGATGCCTGCATCCGAGTCATCGTTAAAGGATTACTCCGCCTCGAAGCAGCTCAAATCTACTATGTCAAAGTTTATGGGCGGCGAATCAACCAGCAACTAGTCGGTTGGACTCAAATCGTCGAACTCAAACAACCCTTGGGGAGCAGGGGAACAGAGGAGAGGGGAAAAATTCCCAGTTACCAGTCCCCAGTTACCAGTCACCCATCACCAGTCAGCCGTCACCAGCCACCAGTCACCAGTCCCCAACCCCCAGTCAACCGTCACCCATTACCCAAAAGGACAACCGGAAATCCTTGGCTTCTAGTAGGCTCCGTTAGCAGTGTACTCATCCCCTTATCCGGCTTCGTGATCACCTCTCAACTTCAACAACCGCCAGGGAACGTTTTAACTACCTCCGAGATAGTATCTTTAAAGCCAATCCCATCTACATCCGCCTCTCCAGTACCACGCCCTACTCAAAAAGCGACCGCTAAACCAATCCTAA
The DNA here is from genome assembly GCF_000332155.1 of Kamptonema formosum PCC 6407. Classification (GTDB taxonomy): domain Bacteria; phylum Cyanobacteriota; class Cyanobacteriia; order Cyanobacteriales; family Microcoleaceae; genus Kamptonema; species Kamptonema formosum. The sequence goes on from NZ_KB235898.1 coordinate 378,206, forward strand.
AACCCATTACAAAACCTGTAACAACTACACAAGTAACAAATAATGTAACTGAGGTTTCAAACGTAACTTTACCATCTCCCAAAAACGCACAATTTACAACCGAAACTATCACTATCAAAGCCGTTGGCGATATCATTCCTGGCAGCAACTATCCTTACAATAAACTGCCCAAAGACGAGAAGATTTTATTTAAGTCAGTCAAACCATACTTGCAAGGAGCAGATATTTTATTTGGCAACTTTGAAAGTACATTAACTGACTATCGTTACAGTTCTAAAGGTGGCGGTGGTGGAATGCTTTTTGCCTTTCGCACACCTCCCAGCTATGTCAAGCTGTTGAAAGATGCGGGCTTTCATATTTTGAATGTCGCCAATAACCATTCCTGGGATTTTCACGAGCAAGGATTTAAAGATACGATTAAAAATATCGACGGTGCAGGCATGACTGCTGTTGGTAAAAAAGGTCAAATTGTCTATAAGAATGTCAAAGGTGTTAATGTTGCCTTTATTGGTTTCAGCAACTATGGCGATGTTCACAACTCCCTGCTAGAACTGAAAGCGGGGGAAGCAATTGTGAAAGAAGCGAAGAAAAAGGCGGATATCGTAGTAATATCTGTTCATGCGGGAGCTGAGGGAACGGGAGCTCTTAGGGTTAGGAATCACAATGAATTTTTCTTTGGTGAAAATCGAGGGAATATGGTGTTATTTTCCCGGACGATGATTGATGCCGGTGCGGATTTAATTTTAGGACATGGCCCTCACGTTGCTAGAGCTTTAGAACTGTACAAAGGGAAATTAATCGCCTATTCTTTGGGTAATTTTATGGGATATCGCAGCTTATCAACTGCGGGAGAACTTGGAGAATCGTTGATTTTGCAAGTACAAATGAACCCTAAAGGAGATTTTGTTTCTGGTAAGATTATCCCAGTACAGCTTAATGGGCAAGGGATACCTGCTATTGACAATAATTTTAGGAGCGTGGGACTAATTCGCGAATTAACAAAAGGTGATTTTCCTAATACACCATTGAAAATTGATGAGAAGGGGCAAATTTTGAAAAAATGAAATTGGTAATGGGTAATGGGTAATGGGTAATGGGTAATGGGTAATGGGTAATTGGTAATTGGTAATTGGTAATATCATGTCCGGCAATTACTATCTGTCATTGCGAGCGGAGCGAAGCAATACCAACACCTTGCGATTGCTTCGGGCTTGCTTCGTTCCTCAGATTGCTTCGTTCCTCGCAACTGCGCTTCGCTTGACGCGCTGTGCTTGGCTCGCAATGACAAATATTTAACCGGGTGTAGTATCATTAGTAATTGCTAGTAAAATTTAGGTTAGGTGAAGCAAAGCGAAATCCAACGCTATCAATTAGATTTGTTAACAGTTAACAGTTAACAGTTAACCGTTAACAATCTAAACTAAGGAGCGATCGCAAAGCTTCCTTCATCTCATCTATAGTTGTCGTCGCCGTACCAAATTGACGTACCACAATACTCGCGGCCAAATTACCCAAAACAGCAGCTTCCCAACCAGACGCACCAACACACAAGGCTAAAGTCAAAGCTGCCACCACTGTATCACCAGCACCCGTTACATCAAATACATCCGTCCGATTAAAAGCTGGGACATCCTGCTGGTAGATTTCTCCATCCTTCATCCTTTCAAACAAGCTCATTCCCTCCTCGCCGCGAGTAATCAACATTTGTTGAGCTTGAGTTAAATTCAGAAGGTCGCGCCCTGCATTCACCAAAGTTGTAGAGTTCTTAATTGCATATCCTACCGCCTGCTCAGCTTCCGGTAAATTAGGCGTAAATAAAGTCGCTCCCGCATAGCGATTCAAATCCGTCTGAGCATCTACAATAGTTCTAGGGTGAGACACCGCCGCTTCAATTACCGCCGCAGTCAAAACACCATCTCCGTAATCTGAACAAACCACAGCATCGACAGTATCCAACTGTTGGCGGATATACTCTGCTAATTGTAACTGTAAGTCTAAATCGGGCAATTCATCCGACTTGCGATCGACTCTCACAATTTGCTGAGTCACCGACTGACGAGCATGGCCAGAAATTCTAGTTTTCGTAACAGTCGGACGGCTGGGATCGATCAAAATGCCAGTAATATCAATTCCCGCCTCTTCAAAAATACGGCATAAAGCCCGTCCTTGGTCATCTTTACCCACTAAACCGGCAACTTTAACTTGGCCTGCCAGTTTAGCAAGATTATAGACAGCATTTGCGCCACCTCCGGGCAATTGCCTAGTATTTTCGTGGCGCAGAATCAAGACAGGCGCTTCGCGGGAAATGCGCTCGACTTGGCCTGTGAGAAATTCATCAAGAGTTAAGTCCCCCACCACTAAGACTCGCGCCTGGGAAAAGCGATCCAATCGTTGTGTCAATTGCTCAGCCGAGCCGCGCACTTGAGCCAAAAATGAAGAATCTAAAGACATTATTCAGTGAAACATTGGGCAGTGGGAGCGGGGGAGCGGGGGGAGCGGGGGAGGGGGGGAGCGGGGGAGCAGGGGGAGCGGGGGGAGCAGGGGGAGATTGGGAGATTTTCTTCCTTCTTCCTTCTTCCTTCTTTCTTCTTCCTTCTTCCTTCTTCCTTTACTTCAACTTTTGCTTAATGATGGTCACAACTTGAGTTAATTGTTTCTTGAGAGCGTCAATCTCAGCCTGCATTTTAACTATTTTGTCATTGAGAGCCTTAATTTCTGCGGCTCCAGCTCCACCTCCAGCGGCTCCTGCTGGTTTAGCCTCTGGTGCGTCTGGCTCTTGCGGGCGCTTTTTAGCCAAAATCATGGCTAATTTAATCGCCTCAGAGAGCTGCTTTTTCTCAAAAGGCTTTTCGATAAAGGCGAAAAAATACTTGTCAAAGGGTTCTGGAATTTTGTCCGTAACCTCTTCCTTGCGGCCTGACATAACCACAAGAGGAATATGCCGGAGATCGGCTTGCGATTGGATTTTCTGAAAAACCTCCCAGCCGCTTACCTTTGGCAGTAGGAAATCCAACATGATCAGGTTCGGGTGTGCTTGACGGATGAGTTTGAGACCTTCTTCGCCGTCTTTTGCTTCTAGAACTTCAAAGTTGCCCGCTGGCAACATCTCTCGCACCCGCACGCGGATGACTTTGCTGTCATCGATTACTAGGATTTTGTTACTTGCCACGACTGACTCCTCTGCTGATGAGTGAGGGTTCCCAACATTAAACTATATTCTTGCAGAATTCCAGCAAGAAAACTGATTGTATTTCAAACTGGGATGAAACTGGGATAAATTTCCGGCAGCGAGTCTGGTTAATTTGGTCTAGGATCGAAGCGCACAGAAGCAGAGTAACCAAACTTTTATGCCTGCCCATACCAATTTAACTTTTACAAGTAAGCCGGATGATTCTCATCTTACCTCCTTAGTGTCACCAATGCCTGCATGGTTACGTCGTCCGATTGGTAAAGCTAGTGAGTTGTCAGATGTGCAGCGAATTATTAAGCAGCGCCAGATACATACTATTTGCGAAGAAGGGCGTTGTCCTAACCGGGGAGAGTGTTATGCCCAGAAGACGGCGACTTTTTTGTTGATGGGGCCGACTTGCACTCGTGCTTGTGCTTTTTGTCAGGTGGATAAGGGGCACGCGCCGATGCCTTTAGATCCGCAGGAACCACAAAAGGTAGCGGAATCTGTGCAGTTGTTGGGTTTGCGCTATGTGGTTTTGACTTCGGTGGCGCGGGATGATTTGTCCGATGGGGGTGCAGGTTGGTTTGCGATGACTATGGAGGCGATTCGCGAAGTTAATCCCTTGAGTGAGATTGAGGTTTTGACTCCTGATTTTTGGGGAGGGAGTGGGGGAGCGGGGGAGCGGGGGGAGTGGGGGGAGATGGGGGGAGATGGGGGAGATGGGGGAGATGGGGGAGATGGGGGAGATGGGGGAGATGGGGGAGATGGGGGAGATGAGGGAGATGAGGGAGATGAGGAAGTTAAATCTTCCCTACCTTCCCCATCCTCCCCATCCTCCCCATCCTCCCCATCTTCTTTGCCCCCCGGCTCAAGAGCTCCCCATCTCACCACTCCCCAATGGCGGCGAATTGCTATAGTTGTGGCGGCTAAGCCTGCCTGTTATAACCATAATGTTGAGACTGTGCGGCGACTGCAAGGGCCTGTGCGGCGGGGGGCGAAGTACGATCGCTCTCTTGATGTTCTACGGATTGTTAAGGAAATTGATGCTCATATTCCTACAAAATCGGGCTTAATGCTGGGACATGGGGAAACGGAAGCGGAGGTGGTGGAGGCTTTGGAGGATTTGCGGGGGGTGGGGTGCGATCGCCTAACTCTGGGTCAATATATGCGCCCTTCTCTGGAACACTTGCCAGTACAAAAATACTGGACACCGGCGGAATTTGAGCGTTTGGGCGCGATCGCACGGGAAATGGGCTTTTCTCATGTTCGATCTGGCCCCCTCGTTCGTAGTTCTTACCACGCGGGAGAAAGCGATTAAAACCCCAGGATGGCGGTGTTACGTAAATCGTCCGTAAGTCTTGAAAATAACTCTTGCGAATAGTGCAAATAGGTAACGCTCTCTGGTATTTCTAGATACAGATACGTCTGAATTAATTAGGAGCTTTAACCTATGGCAGAGATATCCAATAACCAACTCAACTCTGACTCCGTGATGAAAACTGGCAAGCCCCCTTACACTTTCCGGGCTGCTTGGTTCCTGCTACTTTTCGGTCTCAACTTGTTAATGGCAGCATATTATTTCCACGTTATTCAATAGTTGCTGCCAATCCGATCCTTGCACGGAATTTTAGCCCTCAGTCCCAACCCCTCCGCCACCCTGACGGAAAAGGGTTGGGCAAGGGCTGTTTTGCTTAGCGATCGCTGGGCTGGGTTGTTGACGACTCTAGCTGGGATAGTCGCTGTTGCATTTTGATTAGGTCTTGCTTAATTTCGATCACCATAGTTGCTAAATTGTCAAACATGGGGTCTGCCGATCGCATTCTGGGACTTGTTCTAGTTGTACCGGGACTTGTTGGCGGTTGCGATCGGTTAAATCCAGAAGATTGAGACTCTAACCTATTGATTTGTCCCCTGAGATCGGAAATTTGACTTTCCAATTGAGTAATACGGTATTCGAGTTGATACGAGCCTTGGGCGGGTGTAAAAATTGGTAAGGTAATTATACCTAAAAATACACCAATACAGAGAATTACTAGAATTACTATTTTTTTGATGCGATCGGGTATGATTTGGAGCATGGCTTTACAGTTGTAGCGGCTGCATTTTCTAGGCTAACAACTGTTTCAGATTTTGTGTCTCTATCAGAGGTATGTAATTAAGCTAATTTTATGACAACTAAGAAAGTAGCAATTTTTATCTTTGATAATGCGGAAGTGCTTGACTTCGCCGGGCCTTTTGAAGTATTTTCTGTCACCTCAGAATTAAATAACTACGAACCTTTTGAGGTTTATACAGTTGCCGAAAAATCCACTGCTATCTCAGCTCGCAATGGCCTGAGCGTTAATCCCGATTATACCATATTAAATTGTCCAAAACCGGATATTTTAATTGTACCCGGAGGGATAGGGACTCGCATTTTAATGAATCATCAGCCTATAATTGATTGGATAAAATCTTGTGCAGAAACAGCAGAATTAGTGCTTTCTGTCTGCACAGGTTCGTTACTTTTAGCAAAGGCAAGTTTATTAGAAGGTTTAGAAGCGACAACCCATCATCGAGCCTTTGATTTATTAATAGAAATTGCTCCGAATACAACTGTTGTGAAAGATCGCCGATTTGTGGATAATGGCAAAATCATTACTTCGGGAGGAATCTCAGCAGGAATTGATATGTCTTTGTACGTTGTTGGCAGACTTTTAGGAAAAGAAAAAGCTGACCAAACAGCAGAACAAATGGAATATAAACAGTTAACTGCTAATTGCTAATTGCTAATTGCTAATTGCTAATTGCTAATTGCTAATTGCTAATTGGGAAAAAACCCCGCGTCTCCCCTTCTTCCTTCTCTCCTAGATAACTAAATTTTCTTCCTTCTTCCTTCTTCCTTCTTCCTTCTTCCTTCTTCCTTAAGAATCTTCACCCCACATCTTTAACTGTAAATAAACTAACATTAAAGCTCCCACCATCAACAAAGTTGCCGCCGCTGCTGCATAACCGAAATCAAATTGAGCAAAAGCTTGGTCATAAATGTAATAAACTAGCAAATTAGTAGAGTTTAAAGGGCCGCCGCCAGTGATGACATAAACTTGCTCAAAACTTCTCAGAGTAAAAATAGCAGTAGTCACAATAACAAACACCAAAGTAGGTCGTAAACCCGGTAAAGTAATGTGCCAAAATTGCTGCCAAGCGCCAGCACCATCTAATTCTGCGGCTTCATAACGGTTGATAGGAATTGCTTGCAATCCAGCGATGAATATAACCATATTGAAGCCTAATTGCTTCCAAATACTTAACAAAATCAGCACTGGCATTGCCCAAATTGTACTATTTAACCAAGGCACGGAATTTAAGCCAAGAGAAATTAATAAATTATTAACGGGGCCATCTGTTTGAAATAGCCACCGCCAACTTAAGCCAACCGCAACTAGGGAGGTAATAGAAGGGATAAAATAGGCAGTACGGAGAAAACCTCGCAAGGCAAATGACCGATTTAATAATACTGCCAAGCCTAAAGGTATAATTAAACTGGGAATGACGGTGGCGACAGTAAAATAGAATGTGTTGCCAATAACTTGCCAAAAATCCGGGCTAATTAGCAGACGGGAGTAATTGTTAAGACCCACTAAATGCACGCCCGAACGGGTAAAACTACCAGCAGTAAAACTGAGGTAAAATAAATAAACGATCGGCCATAAGATAAAAGTACCCAGCAATATGAGAGATGGAGCTAGAAAAATCCAAGCTGCGATCGTGTCATTATCTAGCCAGTTAAAACGCCCAGGCTTAATCGGAACCATTCGCTTTTAGATTTTAACTTTGAGATTTTAAATTGTATCATAAGATCGTAGGAAATAAAAGTGGAAACTCAAGATATATTCCGAAATTTGAAAACTTTAGAAACTGAACGCTTAATCCTGCGAAAGATGACTTTAGAGGATGCGGAGGATATGTTCGAGTATGCTTCTGACCCAGATGTGGCAAAATACACTACTTGGGATGCTCATCAATCTATAAAAGATAGCAAATTTTTTCTAAAGATAGTCGTCGAGCGTTACAAAAATCGCCAGATTACTGACTGGGGTATTGTCCATAAAGGAGAGGGAAAATTGATCGGTACTTGTGGATTTGCGGAATGTCATCTATTTCACAGCCGCGCTGAGATTGGATATGCACTTTCTAGGAAATATTGGAGACAAGGATATATGAGCGAAGCAGTTAGTGCTATTATTAAGTTTGGCTTCCAGACAATGAATTTAAATCGAATTGAAGCTAGATGTGAAGTGGAAAATATTGCTTCAGCTCGTGTGATGGAAAAAGTAGGGATGCAATTTGAAGGTATCTTAAGGCAACATATATTTACTAAAGGTAAATACTGCGACTTAAAAATTTACTCGATTCTGAGACAGGATTTTTTTTGGGAACAATACGGTTAACAAGCAAGCTAAAGTGGTAAAATCTGGTAAACACCACAGTTTCACTTTAATGAGCAACATCTACTTCAACCTTCGTAAATTCCTAATTGCCTTTACCTTCTTACCTTTGAGTCTCGGCATGAGTGCGATGCCTCTGGCTGGCTACGCCTACGCACAGCAACCGCCAAGCTTAACTCTATCTCAAGATCCCGCCTCAATCAACTCTCGTGCTTCACAATTTGTAGGACAGTGGCGACTAAAAGATTATTTACCGATTCCGCTGACAGTTATTTTCACGCAAGACGGCAAAATATTTATTCTTCTACCTTCATATTTGACCTGGTTTTTTTCTTCAGGTTCTCCATCTTTTACTGGCGGAAATGTTAGTGCCTTTGAACTGAGTTACAAAATCAATTCGAGTACCCAACCTATGCAGATTGACGTGACATCACCAGGTGATGAGGGAACTTTAATGACAATTTTTGAGTTCACTCCTGATGGTCAAATGCGTATAGAATGGGAAGGTTTACGTCCGGGAGAATCGAGACCTACTGAGTTTAGTGCTGGTGCAATTTTTCTCGAAAAAGTGGCTAATACAACGGCTTTACCTCGGAATACTCAAATAGTTGATTTAGCAGCACAACGAAGACAGGGACGAGAATCAGAAGGCGAACAATATATTGGTTCTATGAACCGCGCTCAACAAGCTTTCTATGCCGAGAATGAAAAATTTGCTACAGAGATTGATGAATTGGGGTTAGGCATTGACAAGGAGACACAGAATTACCGCTATCAAATTGTACCCCAAAGCGGCTCTATTCCCAGCATAATGATGACTGCTGAAGCCAAGAATGCAGAACTAAAAAGCTACACAGGGGCGGTTTTTGTGATCAAAGTTAACGATGAAAATACAACTGTTTCTCTAACTTGCGGCACAGATAAACCATCAACTACACCACCAGCGATGCCAAGGGCTCCTAAGAGTGCAGAAGAGGAAATTAAATGTCCTGTTGGTTCCAGTCCTAAATAATAGTGAAATAGGGGGAAATAGGCATCGCACTGAGATAGGACTTACGCATCCTCTACCATTTTCTGTCATTGCGAGTGAAACGAAGCAATCTAAAACCCCGATCCTGTCGCTAAAATGCGTAAGTCCTGTGAGATAGTAACTGCTCCAAAAATCCGGCAATTCTTAACTGCTAACACGCTAGTTTCTATTACCTTCTACCTTATCCCCTCCCTCTTTTATTTCTACCGCATAGGATAGGGAACCCATTTAGAATAGTCAGCTAGATGACCCCAATAAGCCGTATAGCCAGTGAATGCCCAAATTAAAGCAGCAGCTACGAGTACAATACTACCAATTAGCCGTAGAGTATGATTAGTTCGCAGATAAAGCGCAGGTGCAGCGCAAATGCCGCTTAATCCTGATAAAATAAATCCTATTGCTGAGAGTATGGGCTGCCGAGTCAAACCCAAATTGAGAATTCGCAGACCAATTACTAAGGCAGCAACCCCAGCAAAAAAGGCGTAAATAGCCACAGTTAGCAAATCCCACTCATTGGCAAGAGATAAAGATGCGCTGATAAAAAGTATGCCGAATAAAACTGACATTTCGCCGAAGGCAATGTTAAAGCTACCGGGAAGAGGCCAAGTAAAAATCATGTGTAAGCCAGTTGTGAGAGCGATCGCGCCAGTCATTCCAAAACCGGGAATCCACCGTTTTTGCTGCGTACCGTCGAGTCCCAGGTAAACGTAGGATGCGAGTATAAACAGTCCTGCTACCATATTGATGAGCATCAATGGAATATAGTTAACAAACATTAATTTAAGTTCCTTAACGAGAGATAATGGCAATATATTCTCATTCTATTAGCTTCTATCATTCGCTGCATGAGTACCATTTCTGCACTAGCTAATTCCAATACCAGTTTGATTTCGCCGAGCTTAGAGCCATGTTTGCTTGCACAGGGAGCCCCGTTAAAACTGGGAATTCTCGCTTCTGGTAGTGGTAGCAATTTTGAGGCAATTGCTGAGGCGATCGCGAATCGACAACTCAACGCTCAAGTTCAAGTTGTAATTTACAATAATCCCGATGCCAAAGTTGGAGCGCGAGCTCAAAAATTTGGTGTCCTCGCGATTCTTCTCAACCACCGCGACTACACTAGCCGCGAAGAGTTAGATGCAGTAATTGTCAAGACTTTTCAAGAATATAATGTCGAATGGGTAATTATGGCCGGCTGGATGCGAATTGTTACTCCAGTTTTACTCGATGCTTTCCCCCAAAAAGTTATTAATATTCACCCCAGTTTATTGCCTAGTTTCCCCGGAATTCGAGCTGTGGAACAAGCACTCAAAGCCGGAGTTAAGATTACTGGTTGTACGGTTCATATCGCTTGTTTAGAAGTTGATAGCGGCCCGATTTTAATGCAGGCCGCAGTGCCAGTATTGGTAGATGATACGCCAGAAACCTTACACGCTCGGATACAGGTGCAGGAACATAAAACTTTGGTAGGCGCGATCGCACTTTTAGCGGCTAGGCGTGCTGAAAATTTAGAATAGGTAAAATTTCTCTCGATCGGGGAGTTCTGATAAATTTGGGATGAAACTATGCGGAAAATACGGTTGTTTATTGCATCTAGTCTAGACGGCTACATTGCAAGAGCATCAGGGGATGTTGATTGGTTATTCACTGACTCTGACTACGGTTACGATCAATTTTTTGCCCAAATTGACACCTTAATTATGGGTAATAAGACGTATCAACAAATCCTTGGTTTTGGAGAATATCCCTACAAAGGTAAGGAAAGTTTTGTATTTTCTAACTCTCTTGCTGGCACCAAAGATAACAATGTAGAATTTGTGGGAGGGAATTTGGAAGAATTTATCCATAAGTTGCGTAATATGAAGGGCGGTGATATTTGGTTAGTTGGCGGAGGCCAGACAATTCATTATTTCTTGAAATATGGTTTTATCGATGAACTTATTCTCTCGATTCACCCTATGATTCTAGGGAAGGGAATACCGCTAATTGTAAACGATCCTAACCTAGAAACGGCACTTAATTTGAAAGATGTAATCCAATATAATTCTGGGTTATTGCAAGTCTTTTACGATTTGAAAATAAAACCCGCAGACTTAAGTCGATCGGGCAATGGGTAGTTGGTAATTTGTCATCCCCTTATGAAAATTTATCCAACCATATTATTTAAGTAGTTACATTCAATGCTTCTTAATCCCTTTACTACGTTTCTGTTCGTACATTAATTCATCAGCCTCTACCAGCAATTGTTCTAGTGAAATGCTTTTATCTAAAACGCATTCCTTCACACCAATACTCATAGATAATTGATAGGAACGAGCGTTTTCTTGGTTAAAGCGATCGAGAGCTGCTTGTAGCCGAGTTTGATAGTTATCTGTATCAACTGAACAGGCGGGGATAAATATTACAAATTCATCACCTCCTAAGCGAGCAACGATATCAGAATCACCAAAGGTTTGCTTTAATATGTAAGCTGCTTCAGCGAGGATTCTATCTCCAATTTCATGACCTAAAGAGTCATTAATTTTCTTTAAACCATCTAAGTCAGCAAACAAAAGACAGCAGGACATCTGTGTACGTTTGGCGATTTTTAGCTGCTGATTTGCGAGTAAAAAAAAGCCGCGTCTGTTATATACGCCTGTTAATTCATCAGTCATAGATAGCTGCCTTACCTCTGCTTCAGCTCTCAAACGCTCTTGGATTTCCTGCTCTAAAAGTTGATTTTGTTTAATGAGTTGGTGGTATTGCTGTTGAATAAGTAATTGATTTCTCACTCGCATCAGCACTTCTTGCTCTTGAAAGGGTTTAGTAATGTAATCCACAGCACCCATTTCAAAGGCCCGAACTTTATCATTTACCCGATCGAGGGCACTAATAAAGATAATGGGAAGGTCTTGTGTGGCTTCAGATTCCTTTAGCTGCTGACAAACTTCATAGCCATTCATATCTGGCATATTGATGTCTAATATAATCAAATCTGGGGGGTCGCGATAGGCAGCCTGTAGTGCCATTTTACCATTGAGCGATTTGCGAACAATGTAACCCTGAGACTCCAATATTTTTGATAATAATCGTAAATTATCGGGGTTATCATCTACGATTAAGATATTTGTTTCAGCCGCAGATTTTAGTACAATATTCATATTTATCTCCTTAAGCCTGGGTGAGAATTGCAATCGCCTCTAACTGGAAGCGATCGACTAGATTGGTCAAAGATTCTAATAGGAATTCATTCTCACTAGGAATTTGAGCAATCAGTTGGCGGAGGATCGTATCGTTGAGATCTAAGGCTGCTTCATTGACTTGAGTAACCCACTCTAACGGCATTATTTTCAAATCTTGTGGGGAGAGGGTTCTGGGTTCTAAAGTTGCAAACTCTGGCCTTAATGGGGATGTTTGAGCGTAACAGTAACGGACTCCCAAATAATGTGCAATTTTGTCGAAGAGTATGGTTTCAGTGAACGGTTTAGCGATATAGTCATCGCATCCCGCTTGAAGACTGGCAGTGCGGTCTTCTTCAAAAGCATAGGCCGTCAAAGCTACGATCGCCACATTATCCTGTACACCCCTAGCCCGAATTTGACGAGTTGCTTCATAGCCGTCCATCTCAGGCATTTCAATATCCATAAAAATCAAATGAGGATGCCAATCTTGCCAGCAGGCGATCGCTTCAATCCCGTTGGTAACGGCACAGACTTCAAATCCAACTGACTCCAGCAGTGTTACCAGCAAATGCCGATTTACTAGAACATCCTCTGCTACCAAAATTCGGTAGTTAGGTTGTCCCGCTTCCAAACTGATAACGTGCTGGTTAACTTTAGATTCTATCAGATCGACGGATTCCGCTCGATGTAAGATCGCTTTACAAGTAAAGATTGAGCCTTGATTTAAGCTGCTTTGTACGGTGATATCACCGCCCATCAAACGAGCAAACTGACGACTAATAGATAGGCCTAAACCCGTTCCTTGAGCATGGCGACCTCGCTCGGTTTGCATAAAAGCTTCAAAGACGGATTCAAGATCGCACAAAGCGATACCGCATCCCGTATCTTCAACTTCAAGATAGAGTGCGATCGCAGATCCTAAAGCTTCCACCTTTGATGAATCGATCGCATCATCTATTTCTGGGATGACTTTTATCCTCAAAGTAATACTGCCATTAATCGTAAATTTGATTGCATTGCTAAGCAAGTTAATCAAAATTTGGCGAAGTTTTGCCTGATCGCCATAGACATAGGGAGGAACGTTAATTTCCTGTTCAATTCTGAGCATCAACCCTTTTTCAGACGCTTTGAGAGCAAACATCTCCTGAATAGAATGGATGAATCGGACAATATCGAAGCAAGATTCTGTCAGTACCAATTGACCAGCTTCAATTTTAGACATCTCCAAAACATCATTAATTAAGGTCAGTAAATGTTCTCCACTGCGACTGATAATTCCTAGATGCTCTTGAAACTCAGGTGGGATATTTTGGCTGCGGCTCATAATTTGCGTAAACCCCAAAATTGCGTTCATCGGAGTCCGCAATTCGTGGCTCATTTTAGCAAGAAACTGGCTTTTGGCACGGTTGGCGATCGCCGCACGTTCTGCTGCTTGTTCTAATGCTGCCTGGGAAAATTCTAACATTGCTAGCATCAGAGTATTTCGCATCTCAGCAGCAGTTTGAAGCTCCTCAACCCGCCAGGGGTAAGATTTTTCTTGCACTATTTCTTTCCACAGTTGAAAGGAGTTACGGGGACAGGGTTGTATTTCTCCAACTTCATCGATTGCGATCGCAGCTTGAGGATTACCTGCCCAATTGATCGTTTGAAATTGTTCTGGTCGGAACCAGATAATATGGTAAGACTTTTGTTTAACATGGTTGAGGGAAATAGAAATAGCTAGAATCCCGCTAGCTTTATCTTTAAACTCCTTTGCAGTAGGATAGAGATTAGACAAAAAATTAGTAGCAAATACTCGTTCCGTGTTATGCTGCACCAACCAGTTTAGCAGTTCCTGCACTTCAGCTTCTGAGGGCGTTTGCCCTATTAAAGTTAGCTGTCCGTCCAGCAAAATTGCCGCTCCATAAGCACGAACTAAAACCAGCAATTGCACCGTATTTTTAGTCAAAACCTGTTCAATAAAGTTCGCTTCTCGTAATAATTCCCGCTGAAGTTCATCCTGAATACCCTTGACTTGCATTCGGTAAAGACGCAACTCTTTCTCTTGCTGATACAATAATTCCAGAGAAGCAAATCTTCCTAATAGTTCGCAGGCCTTGCGAGTTTCATAATCTACTAATTTAGGGCTATAGTGCTGACAGGCGATTAATCCCCAGAGGCGTTTGTCATCGATCAAGGAAATTGTCATCGATCCATGAACGCCAATATTTTGTAAGTATTGAATGTGACATGGAGAAACTCCTCTTAACGTACAATTGCTCATATCTACCAATTGATTTGTCAGAGGATGTTTGCTAGGAACAATCTGTACAGGAGTGTAATTAATATTGGGAACTTGTAGCACCCAGTTGTGGCAAAATAACGATCTGCATTGCTTAGGAAAATCAATGGCTGGATAGTGAAATCCTAGATAACTTTCTATAATATTTTCCTTTGCCTCAGCAATTACTACCCCAGAATCATCACTTTCAAAACGGTAGACCATAACGCGATTGAACCCAGTCATTTTCTTTACTTCTCTAGCAATGATCTGAGCTAAATCGGAGAGATTCATCGCATTCCGCAGATCGACAATTGCTGCTTGCAAGCAATGAGAAAAATGGGTTGAATAACTACTTTCTTGAGCGGAGGATGGCACAAGTTCTAATATTAGTGCATCAACAATTCGATGCAACACGCCTGTAAATCTTTGGCTTTGATATTCCTGTTCTTTTTCTACACTCACCCGATTGGCTTTTAGCTCAAGTGGATTGTAGTTTTCTGCGTTATCTTTGGTCAGGATATCACTAATTTTATTCAGTTGTTCGCGACCAAATAATAATTCCAAAGGTTGACCAAGTAATTTTTCTGCTGGGATGCCAAAAAACTGTTCTACATTTTCACTGCTTTGCAAAATTTGCAAGTCTGGTTCTTGTAGTGTTAAGAGAATGCCATGAGGTTGAATATGATCGGGAATGTACACATATTCATCAGTATGCTTTTCTAAAGCTGTCAGTTGTGAAGGAGTGAAATTTCGGAGTTCTTTGGCATTCAGAGGTTGCATAGTTACAGTCAGCGTTGTCGTGGACAGAGGAAGAAGGGGCTAGGGGCTAGGGGCTAGGGGCTAGGGAAGAAAGGGAAAGAGGGGCTACGATGCTATGATTCTCAGGAAAGAAGAGGAAGAAGGGAATAGAATCAGCGAGTTTGGTGGAACTCAGAACGTCTTAACTACCAAGAAGGTTGATAGAGTTTTTGATTTTCTTTGTTTACAAATTTGAGTTATACTAATTTCACACCTCAACCTAGATTTTGAGGTTAATTTTAATTTTTTAATTATCTTTTCATGGTTAATCTAATCATTTGAAAAGTTATACTAGGGAATTGCTTTGAAGCAATTCGAGGATTTGCTCAAATAGATATTTGCTTCCCAGTTCAATCAAATATGCACCAAACTTTGACAGTGATGGAGGTAGTTTACCTGCGAGTTCAACAATTGCATAATCATTGCCACATACAGCAGCATCCTCTAATTTATCCAGCCATTCTTGAGGTAATGAGGCTAGATCTGTTGGAGCGATCAACTCTAACAAATTTTGCTGGGACAAGGATAAAGATACAGGATAATCATCTAATGTAATAGAAGGTTCCGCATACAAATATTCTAACCCTAAATATTCTCTCATCTTAATAAATAAAGTTTCCTCCCGGAAAGGTTTGCTGATATAATCGTTGCAGCCAGCCGCAAGGGCTAGGCTGCGATCGCTTTGTGAAGCTTGTGCTGTTAGTGCAATAATAATACCATTTTTATTCTCTTCCATTGCTCTAATTTGTCGAGTTGCTTCATAGCCGTCGAGCACAGGCATCCGAATATCCATCCAGGTCAAGTCAGGTTCCCATTCTTGCCATAATTTTACTGCCTCTTGGCCATTGGTAGCTTCCCGTATTTCCAAGCCTAATTGACTCAGTAATTTGATGATTAGCAATCGATTTTCTTGTCGATCGTCCACTACTAAAATACGCCGTTGTTTTTGACCAGGAGCTAGTCCTCTGACTATAAGATCGGTTTTATATGGGACAATATTAACTTTATGTATTGGGCAAACCGGGACGGTAAAGGTAAATGTACTACCTTGTCCGGGAGTACTATTCACAAAAATTTCTCCGCCCATAATTTCAATCAATTTGCGGCTAATTGTCAAACCTAACCCAGTACCATTTTTCGCCCTCTTTCCAGCCTGTGTCTGAACGAAGGCATCAAAAATGTTGTCAAGTTCTTGAGGGGAAATGCCTACTCCGGTATCTGTTACCTCAAATAGTAAACTGGTTTTAGGTGTTACGTTGGAGATTGTAGGATCTAAGTTGCTAATTTCAGGTGCTTCTAAGCCTCGAACTGTCAAGCTTGACTCCTCACTTCTGACGCGCAGTGTGATATATCCTAGATCGGTAAACTTCAGGGAATTACTCAGAAGATTGAGTAACACCTGACGCAATTTTTGGGAATCAGCAAGGATGAACTGCGGTAAATTTGGAGCAACGTCAAAATAAAGCTGAAGTTTTTTAGAGTTCACCCGTTCAGCTAACATATTTTGGAGGGAATGAAGCAAGGCAATTAAGTCAAATCCAGTTTCTTCCAAGGTAGAGTGTCCGGCTTCGATTTTGGAGAGATCTAAAATATCATTAATTAGACTCAGTAAATAATCTCCACTTCGACCAATAGTTTGTAAATCTTCCTTTAATTCTGGGGTAAGTGCGGGATTTCGAGCCATCACCTGAGTAAAACCTAAAATGGCATTTAAAGGAGTACGTAGTTCGTGACTCATATTTGCCAGAAAAGTGCTTTTTGCCAGATTTGCAGATTCTGCTGCTTCCATTGCTTGCCACAATTCAATTTCTCTGCGTTTGCGATCGCTGATATCTCGTACAATCTTTGATGCCCCAATAATCGCACCTTTTTTGTTCTTAATTAGAGAAATACTTACCGAAACATTGACTAACGTTCCGTCTTTGCGCTGCCGAACTGTTTCATAGTGAGGGATGCTTTTTTCCTGTCTAATTATTGTTAAAATCTGGGCTTCTTCGTCTACATAGTTTGGGGGAATTAGTTTTGTTATTGATTGCCCTACTATCTCTAGAGCTGTATAACCAAACATTCTTTCTGCTCCTGCATTCCAGCTTTCAATCACACCGTCTAATGACTTACCAATGATGGCATCTTCGGAAGATTCAACAATTGCTGCTAACTGAGAAATCGCTGCTTCGGTTTGTTGTCGCTCGGTAATATCAATCGCGACTCCTCCGACAAGTATTTGTCTTGATGTTTCAGGAAGTGGGAATTTATAAACTAAAAATTGACCCACAGTACCATCGGCACGAGGTGC
This sequence comes from Kamptonema formosum PCC 6407, assembly GCF_000332155.1. Lineage (GTDB taxonomy): Bacteria > Cyanobacteriota > Cyanobacteriia > Cyanobacteriales > Microcoleaceae > Kamptonema > Kamptonema formosum. Next base: position 395,350 of record NZ_KB235898.1, read on the forward strand.
TAATTCGATCGCTTCTAAGACTTGTTGGGTTTGGACAACCTTGTGGATATTATCAAGAATTTTATGGGCAAATTCTGATGAAAAAATCTCAAAAATTGACTTGCCAATAATATCAAGTGTTGGCAGTTTAAAGTTTTTTAAATAGGATTGACTAGCGTAGAGGATTACCCCATTTGTATCGCTAATCCAGGCAGCAGCCGGACTGTGATTCATAAATAATTGAAAGCGAGTTTCGCTTTGCTGGAGTGCTTCCTCAGCATATTTGCGTAAGCGAAGCTCGCCGTAGGCATCGCTAACATCCTTCATAAAACAGTGATGTCCTATAAACTGGTGTTGCTCGTCATAAATTGAAATCATCACTAATTGTTTATAGAATATAGACCCATCTTTGCGAATGCCTCTGGCTTCAACTTCTACTTTATCGTTTTGCTGCATTTGGTCATAAGCAGCAATCAGTTTATCCACATCATCAGGATGAACGGTTTGCTGCCACATCATCCCTAGCATCTCTTCCGGTTCATATCCTGCGGCATTAGCATAGGAGCGATTTACGGATAAATAACGTCCACTCTTATCCAATTTAGAAATGCCAGATATCGCATTTTCTAGAGAGATTGTCAATTCTTGAAGCTCAGCTTCTGCTTGCTTTCGCTCTGTAATATCGGTATGAGAGCCACTCATCCGAATGGCTTTACCTGCATCATCCCAAAGTGCTTGACCGCGATCTAAAATCCATTTGTAGTCCCCGTTTTTACAACGAATGCGATGCTCAGAAATGTAGAAGGGGGTTTTCTTGGTAAGGTGGTCTTGAACAGCCTGCACTACTTTTTCTCGATCTTCGGGATGTAATAGGTTAATCCGATCTTGGGGATACTTGCTATGTTCGCTATCTAGATAGCCTAGTATTTCTTTACATCGGGTAGAATAAAATATCTCGTTTGTTTGCATATTCCAATCCCAGATGCCATCGCTATTACCTCGGAGTGCTAGTTGCCAACGTTCTTCGCTCTCCCGTAAATTAGCTTCTATTTGTTGTCGCTCGACAATTTCCTTCTCTAATTGTTGATTTATTGTTCTGGCTCTGCGAGCATGATGCTCTGACTTTTGAGCTAAATAAACAGTTAGTGCTAATATCCAAACACCGCTCAATCCGCCAAATAAAATGACTTTGGGAAGAATAGAGTACTCATACGATAGCATTTTTGATGTTGAAAATATTTCGACTTCCCAGTTGATTTCGTGGGATTTCAGACTGAATTTTTCTGATGGCGATATTGGCGATCCATCACCACGTTGATAAATTAAATTTGTGCCTTCATGAATACGAATGCTATAGCCTGCTGGCAAGTGTAAAATGCGATCGAAGAGAGATTCGATTTGCAATATAATTTGAATGAAACCATTAAAATTGTTCTTAATAAATAAAGGAGTATAGATAGAAAAAATAGTTTCTCCTGGCTTGAGGGAAACAGCGGGAGTGATGATAATTTTACGGCGATCGCGCACACCATTGAGAGCTGCTAACTGTTTTGCCTCCTGACGCAGATATAAACTTTTTGCGGCTTCGTTTCCAGTTTTGGGGAGAATCCAACGCACTTGTAGAGATCGGTCAACCCAGGCGATCGTTTGATAGCCTTCAAAATCCCTGAGATAGCTAGCTGCATCGATTTCCCTTTCGGATTGAGAATTGCCCCAGTGAATCTGCCATCGCGTTGCCATGCGCTTTAATGCGTGAATCCGAGTTTCGAGTTCAGCAGTTAAATCGTGCTTAACCGCATTGGATTCTGCTAGAGTCATCTGCCGAATATAAAACTGTTCCTGCATTTCAGCTTGTTGCCACAGCCCTAAAACAGCGATCGAGGCAACGATCCCAAGCAACAGTGGTGTCCAATGTCGTCGATCGAGCCTTCGGGCAACCCATTGATACCAATGTTGCTGTTTCACATTACTACCTCTTAAATTGTTGCTAGCTGTAAATCTTAATTAACTAACTTTTGAACGGCATTATAGTTATTAATCTTAACTATAATAGCAAATTAGAAAAGACTCGATAAATTTTTAGTGCTGGCGATTGTCCTCTCTAGTTCAAAAGTGAATCTAATTGAGAAAAAATGAGACTATTTAAAACAGTAATTGACATCAAAAATTGACAGCCACAAGTGTTCTCTCTCTTTTAGCCTACTGTTCCCCTCTCAAATGTCACTTAGCATAATTATCTCAATTGTGACAGCCAGCCGCAGACATATTTTAATTCTTCAGACTGTAGGGGGATGTTTTATCTACTAAATCCGAAGATGCTTAGGAGCAAGGACTCTGATAGCGGAAACTATACATCTGCTACTCGCGCCACCTTAAAGAAAACTGCGCGAACCCATCTTGTGATGAGGGATATACTATGTATCAAAATTTGCCAATAAATCTGGGACTCTATCACTTACCATTCTCGCTCGCCCAAACTCAAACAGAGCAAGGTATTCAGACAGTAGAAGACGCAGCGCTGCTTTATTCTGGGCCGCAATTTTTTATTGCTTTGATCGCAGGAGTTGTGCTGGCTTGCGCCTTCCAATTGCTGCTGACAAATCTTTCTGTCGCCGCCGGTCTTTCCTACTGGGGAAATCAGTCAAGCGATTCTAACTCCGAAGGTGAAGGCAGTCCCGTCCGCCATATTGGATCGAAAGTGGGGACTTGGACGCTAATCACAGTCAGCGTTGCGCTCTTTTTTGCCTGCTTGCTGGCTGTAAAACTCAGTCTGATTCGTAGTGTGGGTTTAGGTGCAATTATCGGCTTAGTAGTCTGGGGAACTTACTTCTCCATGCTCGTGTGGGTAAGTTCCACAACCGTCGGCTCTTTAGTCGGTTCCGTTGTCAATACTGCGACTGCTGGCTTTCAAGCAATTGTTGGCACTGCCGCCGCCGCCTTGGGTGCTAAAGCTGCCAAGGATCAAGTCGTAAGCACAGCTAGAGCCGCCGCCGCCGCTGTTGGTCACGAACTAGGGAGCGCGATCGACCCCGTGACTATGCGGGAAACAGTCGAAGATTACATACAAAAACTTAAGCCACCAGAATTAGATTTCCAGGCGATTCGGGGGGAATTTGAAAAACTGCTCAATGACCCGCAACTAAAAGCGATCGCGGGTAGTGAAAATTTGCCTAACCTCGACCGTCAAACCCTTATAGACTTAGTTAGTTCCCGCACCGACTTATCAAAACGCGATGTTAATAAGATCGTAGACCAATTGCAAGATGCCTGGAAGCAAGTAGGGAAGCAAATGCCGGCCAGCGATGGCATTGGTCAATTAGTAGACTACTTCAAATCGGCAAAACCAGGGGAACTGCTCTCGGATAAACTTTCGAGCCAAATCGAAGGGGCGATCGGCAAAATCAGCCCCAACCAAGGTCAAAATTCCAGCATGATGTCCCAAGCCGGCACAATGGCGATTAATGCCTTGATGGGAGTAGTTTTGGGCCGTACAGACCTCTCGGATCTGGATGTGGAAAAAGTTGTCGGTCAACTTAAAGCAGCCAAGAACAAAGTAACCGACCAAGCAGGTAAAGTCAGTCATCAAGTCAAAGGCGAACCCGCTGAACCCTTCAGTCCCATTCGCGCTGATGTAGAAAACTACCTGCTCAACGCTTACTCCTGGCAGATGAACCCGCAAACCATAGATCGCGACTTTCGAGAAGCGCTCTATGACCCCACCGCCGATCCTAGAACAGTTCGTCAGGATTTAGAGAAACTCAAAAAGTCCTACTTCGAGGAACTGCTAGCTAGTAGAGGTGTCTTTACTCAAGCCAAAATTAAAGAAATCGCCAATCAGCTCGAAGACGTGCGGCTGAAAGTTTTGCATACAGTTAGGCTTGCTGAAGAGCGAGAAAAAGCTCAAGAGTTGCGCTTCCGCGTGGAAACTTACCTGAAGTTAACCCCCAAGGAGGAACTTACCCCCGAAGGTATTGGTCGCGATTTCAAGGCATTGTTGGAAGATCCAGACGCATCTTACGAACACTTGCGCGATCGCCTTTCTGTCTACGATCGCGATGCCTTAGTACGGCTACTCAGACACCGCGAAAACATCGGCTGGCACGAGATAGATCCGATCGTCAAGGAACTGGAAAGAGCGCGGGATGTCGCCTTAGCAGATGCTAAAGGTCTACAAGAAGCTGCCCAAGCTCGTCTCGATAATCAATGGCAAAGAGTACAGGAATATCTGCGTTCTACAGGTAAAGAAGAACTCAACCCTGAAGGCATCAAACGCGACTTGCAAAAGGTGCTGGATGACCCAGAATTAGGAATGTGGGCGCTTAGGTCTAGAGCTTCCCATTTTGACCGCGATACCTTGGTGAAACTGCTATCTCAGCGGCAAGACTTGACTGAAGATCAGGTCAATCAAGCGATCGATCAGGTCGAGTCAGCTTGGAGTAGCGCAATGCACGCGCCGAAAGCCATTGCTGATAAGGCTAAGGAACAGTACGACTCAACAACGAGCGCGATCGCCGATTACCTCCGCAACACTGGCAAGGAAGAACTCAATCCAGAAGGGATTAAGCGCGATTTGAGTAAAATGCTCGCAAATCCCAAAGAAGGAGCCTTAGCAGTACGCGATCGCATCTCTCACATGGATCGCGACACCCTGGTAAAACTACTTTCCCAGCGCCAAGATTTAAGCGAAGAGCAAGTCAATCAAGTCATCGACTCCGTACAAGAAACCATCAACTCCGCCATCAAAGCGCCCCGCCGCTTGGCGAAGCGAGTGCAAGCACAGGCGCGAGATTTCCAAGGTACTTTGCAAGATTACTTGCGGAACACTGGCAAGGACGAACTCAACCCCGAAGCCATCAAACGCGACTTGCAACTATTGTTGCATGACCCCAAAGTAGGGGCTCAGAGTTTGGGGGAACGACTCTCTCACTTTGACCGCTCTACCATCGTCGCCTTGCTCTCCCAACGCCAAGACATTTCCGAAGCAGAAGCCAATCGGATTGTCGATCAAATTTTGTCAGTGCGCGACCAATTCGTGCTGCAAATCCAGAAAATACAAGAGGGAGTTCAAGCCGCGATCGACACAGTTTTAGATAAAATTCGCGATTATCTCAACTCTTTAGATCGGCCAGAACTCAACTATGAGGGCATCAAACAGGATGTCCGCACCTTATTTGACGACCCACAGGCGGGATTTGACGCATTACGCGATCGCCTCGGCCAATTCAACCGCGATACCCTCGTAGCGATTATCAGTTCCCGCGAAGACATCTCCGAAGCCGATGCCAATCGCCTCGTAGACCAGATCGAACGAGTTCGCAACACTACCCTACAACGAGCCGAACGCTTACAACAACAAGCCCAACTCCAGTTAGAAAGCATCAAGCGGCAAGCTGAACACCAAGCCGAAGAAACCCGCAAAGCAGCCGAAGTTGCCTCCTGGTGGCTCTTTTTCACCGCCCTCGCTTCTGCGGTAGCATCAGCCGGTGCAGGGGCCTTAGCTGTCATCCGTTAACAATTGGACTTTAGCTAAATCAACTTGAAAAAGCCTCTCAGCCGAGAGGCTTTTTTTGTGTTGTATAACAGAAGGCTGAAGGCTAAACGCTAAACGCTAAGAAATTTAGTTATCGCAACCACCACAACGCTTAGGACACGAACGATCGCCGAAACCCTTTCTATTATTACATTTTCCTCCTGCCCCCTGCCTGCTGCCTCCTGCTATAGAGCCACCTCAAGGAGTTAGGGACTAGAGGCTAGGGGACTTCGGGGTGCAGTTCGACAAGCGTGCGACTGAGCGCTCACGGTCGAAGCCCTTGCTATCTGCTGGGATTGGGCGAGATCGCCGCCCCTGAGTAGTAAATCAGGTTTAAATAGTATGTTGGGTAGATACTAGGCTAGGTGTAAGGAAGTGAAACCCAACCCACTATCTACAACTCTAGTTGAGTAACACTAGCACTCGACCCAACGTAGAAATGTTACTACTTTATTTGGCTCTCCCTTGGCTGGAACCAGGCTAAATAATTTTTTGCTTCACACTTGATGCTGAGAAAACACAGATAATATAGCAGAAGGCTGAAAAATTTAGCGATCGAGAAGGGCTGAAGGAAAATGCCATAAAATTAATAATAGTTTCAGGGATTAAGAACGTCATCACCGTCTTGGCGGTTGCTATCAGTCATAGATCGTTGCTCACACATGACTTGCGAGCAGAGGAGCAACGGAGTACAGGAGAATAAAGCTTTGGGTGAAAAGAGTTGCTTAATAACTCATAATTCCCCACCTACCCACGCCAAAAGTTAACAACTAACCACCTTCTTCCCTCTTCCTCCTTCCTTCTTCCTTCTTCCTTCTTCTTTCCCATGAATCTTCGCAAAAAAACACTATTAATAATCGGCGCAGCCCTCCTCAGTTTAATTGTCGTTCTCTGGGCTACTGCATCAACTATCTTGCTGCATGACTTTAATAATTTAGAGGCTCAGTATGTCCGCCAGGATGTAGCGCGGGCTTTAGATGCTCTTGATGACGATCTATCCCACTTACAGGCAAGCGCTCAAGACTATGCCGAATGGGATGATACTTACGCCTACCTAAAATCACCTAACGATGAATATATCAAGTCCAACTTCGTAGATGCGACCTTTATCTATTTAAGACTTAACTTATTGCTAATTACCGACAACGAAGGTAACATAGTTTTTAGTAAAGGATTCGACCTAAAAACAGAAACTCAAATCCCTATTCCAGATAGCATCAAAAAATATCTAAGCGCCGACAGCCTTCTACTTAGTAACAACAAAAATTCAGCCGAGAACCCCACAATTCCCTCTGCTAAAACAGGTATTATTCTTCTCCCCGAAGGCCCCGTACTGATTGCCTCTAGGCCTATCCTTCCTAGCGAAGCCGTCGCACCACCACGCGGAACACTGATTGTAGGGCGCTACCTCAACGACACTGAAACGAGGCGTTTAGCTGAACTTACACAGTTATCTGTAGATTTTAAATTACCAACCTTAAGTTTTAAATTAGGGCGTGTCAATGCCGATATTGCGGCAGATCGCATTTACAAAATACCTGAAAATCTGCGGTCGAAAATCGAAAACCTCCAATCCGCAGACATACTCATCGAACCCCTAAGCGACAACTCAGTAGCCGGATATGCTCTAATTCGCGATATCTTCGGCGAATTGGCTTTGTTGCTACAAGTCAACGTACAGCGAGTAATCTACCAGCAGGGTCAAACTACCCTACGGTTATTTAACTCATCCCTATTATTGCTAGGTATAGTATTCAGCGTTTTAACCCTGCTGCTGCTAGAAAAATTAGTGCTATCTCGCCTATCAGACTTGAGCACTAGCGTCAGTAGCATTGCCGCAAACGGCGACCTCTCCATGCGCGTACTCATGCCGGGAAAAGATGAATTATCAAACCTAGCCGAGACAATTAACGGTATGTTAGAAGCCTTGCGTAATTCTCAATTTGAGCGCGTAGAAAGCGAAGACCGCTATCGCTTGATGGCAGAAAACTCTACCGACATGATTACCAGGCACGACCCCAAAGGGATTTTTCTCTATGTTTCTCCAGCCTGCCATGCTCTGCTCGGTTATGAACCGGAAGAACTGATCAAAGGTGTACCTAATGATTATTTTCACCCAGAAGACTTAGAAGCGATCGCCAAAGCTCATTCCACAGTTCTAGCACTCCCAGTAACTTACACCGTCAGCTACCGCATCCGTCGCAAAGACGGTCAGTATGTCTGGTTTGAAACCACCAGTCGCGCCATTCGCGAAGCGGAAACAGGGAAAATTCAAGAAATTATTGGTGTTTCTCGCGACATCACCGAACGCAAACAGAGAGAACAAGAATTGCGAGAGAGCGAAGCCTCGATTCGGGCATTGTATCAAGTAACTTCCGCTCCTTATACCGATCCAATTAATCGTGTCTCTACCTTCGATCAACGCCTCCAAAATTTACTAGCAATGGGGTGCGAACAATTTAACTTAGAATTTGGCATTTTATCTCATATTGAAGGCGATGACTATCGAGTAATTGCCGTTCAGTGTGCAGACAACTCCATTACTAAAGGGCAAATATTTGATTTAGAAAAAACCTTTTGCGTTGCTACGGCAATGGCACAAGAACCTCTATATTTTGAATCAATTAGGTTTTCAGGCTTGTCCTTCGCTTGCAGCGATCCTGCCTTTAATATTGAAGCTTATATGGGAACGCCGGTTATAGTATCAAGCTTAGTTTATGGCACCTTAAGCTTCTGGAGTCCTAACTCTCTGAACGAACCTTTTAAAGCAGTAGATAAAGAACTTTTAAAACTGATGGCCCAGTGGGTGGGTGGCGAACTAGAACGACAGCAAACGGCGGTAGATTTGGCGCAAGCCCGCGACCAAGCTCTCGCTGCTACTAGGGCGAAAAGTGAATTTTTGGCAACTATGAGCCACGAAATTCGCACTCCTATGAATGCAGTAATCGGCATGACTGGTTTACTTCTCGATACTTCGCTTACTAATGAGCAGCGAGATTTTGTAGAAACTATCCGCAGCAGCGGCGATGCTTTGCTAACGCTAATTAATGATATTTTAGATTTTTCCAAAATTGAATCTGGCAAACTTGATTTAGAGGAACATCCCTTCGATCTCCGAAACTGTATTGAAGAATCTATTGATTTGGTCAGTGCTAGAGCTGCGGAAAAAAATCTAGAATTAGCTTATTTAATTGAACCTTCTGTGCCGAGTACGGTAGTGGGAGATAGCACCAGATTGCGACAAGTTTTGGTAAATTTGCTCAGCAATGCAGTTAAATTTACTGCGACAGGAGAAGTGATAGTCTCAGTTATAGCTCGCAATATCCCTGCTTATAATATTAATAATTCGCTGTTGGCTAATGGTCAACAAGAACAATTAGAGCGGAGCAATGAACAATTAGGAATTATTAAACAGTATGAAATTATATTCGCTGTCAAAGATACTGGCATCGGCATTCCTCTGAACCGAATGGATCGGTTATTTAAATCTTTTAGCCAGTTGGATTCTTCTACAACACGCCATTATGGAGGTACAGGTTTAGGCTTGGCAATTAGCAAGCGCTTAGCAGAAATGATGGGCGGGAGAATGTGGGTAGAAAGTATGGGCGGGTCTGCCGGAACTCCACCGGAGGATTTTCGCGCTTCAATTTTTGATTGGAGATTTCAGGAAACTGCGGATAATTTCAAAGATTTTGAGGGTGAGAAATCCAATAATTTAAAATCTAAGTTATCTAATTCAAAATCTACAGGTTCTACGTTTTATTTCACTGTTAATGCTCTGTGCGACCCCAGTTATTTAACACTTAATTTGAACAATATTCAACCACAATTAGCTGGAAAGTGGCTGCTAATTGTGGATGACAATACTACTAACCGCCAAATTCTGACGTTGCAAGCTCAGTCGTGGGGAATGTTAGTCCGTGCTGGTTGCTCGGCTAGCGAGGCTTTAGATTGGCTATCTCAGAAAGAGCAGTTTGACGTGGCTATTTTGGATATGCAAATGCCGGAGATGGATGGATTGCGATTAGCGGCGCAAATTCGTCAACACCCAAATTGTCAAGATTTGCCTTTAATAATGCTGACTTCTATGGGCAGACAAGAGGCTGCGATCGGCAATGATTGCGAGATTGAATTTGCCGCGTTTTTGAATAAGCCAATCAAACAATCTCAGTTGTACAATGTTTTAATTAATCTATTTAGCGACCAACCTGTTGTAGATGGATGGGCGGGTAATAATGGGCAATGTTTGCCAGAAAATATACCTCTACTTGCGGAACAATATCCCCTACGGATTCTGTTAGCTGATGACCATTTGGTGAATCAAAAGGTGGCTTTACAAATTTTGCAGCGGATGGGTTATCGCGCTGATGTAGCGGGGAATGGTAAGGAAGTTTTAGAGGCTTTACGTCGCTTGCGTTATGATGTGGTGCTGATGGATGTGCAGATGCCAGAAATGGATGGCTTGGAAGCTTCGCGCCGGATCTGTGCAGAATGGCCTCCGGGTTTGAGGCCGCGAATTATTGCGATGACGGCGAATGCGATGCAGGGCGATCGCGAAGAGTGTTTGGAAGCTGGCATGGATGACTATGTAAGCAAGCCAATCCGCAGAGCACAACTTGTGGAAGCTTTATCCCAGTGTCAGCCTCGAATAGCGGTAGAGGGAAAAGATGGAGGAGCGGGGGAGCGGGGAAGAGGTAAATCCTCCCCATCCTCCCCATCTCCCCCATCTCCCCCATCTCCCCCATCTCCCCTCCTTCCCCCCTGTCTTGATGCCAATATTTTAGAGGGGTTACGGGATGTGGAAGCTCTCGATGAGGTGATTGATATTTACCTAGAAACTGCTCCCAAATTACTAGAAGATATAGGGATCTCTTTAGCGTCGGCAGATATATTGGCTCTGCGGCCAGCGGCCCATTCTTTAAAGTCAATTAGTGGTACTCTTGGTGCTTTAATTCTATATGAACTTTGCCAGCAACTTGAAACAATGGCCAGGGTTAGTATTAATGAGGGTAAGCCTTTACCGCTAGAGTCAGTTGCGATTTTTCAGCAGATTGAGGCTGAGTATGAAAGAGTAAAGGAGGCTTTGCAAATGGAAAAGCAGCATTCTGAACTTTAGAGGCAGGAGGTTGGTTATATGAAGTTCACTCAACAATGCAGATTGTATCAATAATATGATTTACAGCAATTCCGGTTAAATACTTGTCATTGCGAGCCAAGCGCAGCGCTTGACGCGCTGCGCTTGGCTCGCAATGACAGATTGTAAGTAATTTGCCGGACATGATATTACGCAGGTCGTCCTAGAAACCGGGTTTTTGAGAGAATCTGTGGGTAAAGGCGAAGTATTTTCGTCAAAAAACCCGGTTTCTTTGGTTGGATGCGTAAGTCCTGAATAATTTGGAGAAATAGATTGCTAATATAGTTGGGTGCGTAAGTCCTGAATAATTTGGAGAATAATTTGAAGAAATAGATTACTAATATAAATTACCAATTAAGCTTTTCTTAGTGACTTACGCTTAAATGCAAAAAGCGCACTAAAACCAATTAAACCTACAAGTGTAGAGGGTTCCGGTATAGATACTGTACTTGCGGTCGCATCACTCGGAGTGTTCTGTGTCCAGGTGGAATTCGGCCGATCGCTCGTTGGACGGCGATCCGAGTAGTTAATACTAAAGTTATAAGTAGAAGTATCACTAAGTGTATTATCCTGCTGGACGCTTGCCTGTGCTAATTCAAAGCTTACTGGAGTTTGCTCCTGCTTGTTCGCTTCAAAAGCCTTGGCTGGATAGCTTACGATCGCACTCGCGCCGACAAACAGCGTAGTGCTCAGTAAAAGCCATCTGATAGTCTTGTACATGGTGTTTGCCTCTACACTTTTGACCGTACAATTGTTAAACCATGAATTAGTCGAGGGGTTAACCTCGTTCCAGAGAATTTTTCGATCCGATCTGTCTCCAAAAACAGTTTTCCATCTCACCCAAAATCCTAAATTGTATTTAGTAAGATTTTTCCCCTGCTATTTTCTCTTCTAACCCCATCTAATTTTATAAAATCTAGAGGCTAGATTTTATGAAGATATGGTGTGATTTCCCCTAAAATTAAGTAAAGCTTTGCTAAAGTTCAAGACTGACTTTTTAATCTCAGCACCCTCTTAGGAATTTGCCCACTTTAGCTGCGGCTAACTCCAAAACTGGTGGCGGCTCTACTAGGGCAAATCTAACATAGCCTTCTCCAGCTTTGCCAAAACCTGCACCAGGTGAAACTGCTACTCCTGTTTTTTGTACTAATTCCATACAAAATTTTACAGAATCTTGATTCCAAGGCTCAGGTAATTTAGCCCATACATACATAGTAGCAGCAGGCTGAGGCACTTGCCAACCGATGCTATGCAGTGCTCCGACAAAGGCATCCCGCCGCTGCCGAAAGGTTTCAACTGTCGCGGTCACGCTGTCTTGAGGGCCAGTTAATGCTGCGATCGCGCCGTTCAAAATTCCTCGATACTGGTTAAAGTCAATGGCGGCTTTCACCTTTCGCAGGGCCTCTATTAATTGAGCATTCCCGATCGCATATCCGACTCGAAACCCCCCCATGTTGTAGGATTTGGAAAGGGTAAAAAACTCAATAGACACGCTTTTTTCGGGGTCAGCTTGTAAAAGGGAAGGGGCGGTGTCGCAACGGGATAACTCCCCTGAAAATACTAAATCTACATAAGGGAAGTCGTGAACTAAAACCAGGTCATGTTCCTGACAAAAGGCAACGGCTTTTTGAAAGAAAGAGAGAGGCGCGATCGCGGTTGTAGGATTATGAGGGTAGCTCAAAACCATCATCCTTGACTGAGTAAGTACAGCAGCAGGAATTTCTTCAAACACAGGTAAAAACTGATTTTCTGCCCGCAGCGGCATCGGATAAATCTGACCAGAAGCCAAGTAAACGCCTCCTGCGTGAGAAGGATACCCCGGATCTAGCAACAAAGCAAAATCTCCGGGATTAAGCACTGCTAAAGGCAAATGAGCTGTGCCTTCTTGGGAACCAATTAAAGGCAAAACTTCAGTTTCCGGGTCAACTTGAATGCCGAATTTCTGGGCGTACCAATTCGCCGCCGCTTCTCGAAAAGCTTTAGTACCGTTAAAAAGTAAATAGCCATGAGTGCTGCTATCAGATAAAGACTGTGCGATCGCATCTATGACATTCTGCGCCGTTGGCAAATCAGAAGAACCCAGAGACAGATCGATCGTTTTCTGTCCCGCCGCCCTAGCTAAGGCCTTAGCTCGATCCATATCAGCAAATACATTCGATTTTAGGGGTTCTAAACGTTTCGCCAACTGCATAATATTAATTGTTAGTTGTTAGTTGTTAGTTGTTAGTTGTTAGTTGTTAGTTGTTACTTAACATATTAAGCATAGCTAGCTTCCTGTAATTGTTTTCTCAATTGTTGGACTCGTTGCTGAACTTC